>NZ_JBXWSM010000006.1:0-106697 GCF_059613405.1 Ruegeria sp. BHSA118 | reverse complement strand
ACCGAAATACTTGGTGATTGCTGCGGTCAGCGTGGTCTTGCCGTGGTCAACGTGGCCAATCGTGCCGATGTTGACGTGCGGTTTTGTACGCTCAAACTTTTCCTTTGCCATTCCTCAGGCGCCCTTTTGCGATTTGGGGGACCCTTGGTCCCGTGGTTACATCTGCGCGCGCGAGATATTTGGTTCAAAGGGGAAAATCAAGCACATCCTGAGGGAAAAGCGCTTATCCTGCCGGATTTTGCGTGACCTCGACAGATTCCAACGGCTGGATCAGGTCCGGCCGTTTGTCAAACCAGCCGTTTTCCTTGTGCTCTTCAGCCAGCCATTCCTCGACACGGTCGGCTACTTTGAGGGCCAGACCGCTCATCTGTTCTTCTTTTGTGCGCTCATGCCCCGATCCTTTGAGGGCACTTCCGCCGGTGGTGTCTTCCAGCACCTGGAATTGCTTACCCTTGGCCAGAAACTCTTTTTTCTTCACGTCATAGACGTTGACCAACACAATCGCAGTGCTTTTGGGGTTGTAGATCACAGGGATCCCCGGCGGGGCCAGCATGTAACCTTCAAGGCTGATGCCAAGGTCGTATTCCTGTGAGCCTTCGTAACGCCCCAAACGAATATCAACCGCGTTCTGGATCGCTTTTGTCCATTCGTCAGGCGTGGCGTCCCGCGATACAGGTCCCTGAACGGCCTTGTCCGCAAAGGCATAATTCACACGAAGCTTGAATTCTCCGAGGGATTCAGGCGGCTCATACACCTGTGTCTGCGTGCAAGCGGCCATCAGGGCCAGTCCGGTGATCAGCGTCAGAATGCGCAACATATCTCTCGTCTCGATAGGCCTGTTTTGCTTTGATCTAACGCACCGATACGGGCTGTGCCAAGCCGTATCGGCAGAAATCCACTCGCTTTGGCGCGCGATCACGAAAATTTATAGTCACGCGGGAAGCCATAGGGTGGCTTTTTTCCGACACTGGCGCGTTTGGCCAGCCATTGCGTCATATCCGCCTCATGTCGGGTCTTGTCGCCGCCCATGGACCATTTGAGACCGTCTTCCCAATTGAACGTCGTGATGTCGGACAAGCCCCCATCCAGTTCAAGCGTTCCCTGACGGCCCCGCGCCATATTGTATTTCTGCAAACGCACACCCTTGCCGCGACCCATCTCTGGCAGTTCTTCCGTGGGGAAGACCAGGAATTTGCCGTTTTGGGACACGACAGCGACATGATCGCCTTCCACAGGCTTGCAGATCATCGCGGTCTCGTCACCCTTGACGTTCAGCACTTGTTTGCCGTTGCGCGTCTGCGCCAGCACGTCATCCTCGGGCACCATAAAACCGTTGCCTGCATCTGAGGCCACCAACAGCTTGCGCCCGGGCTTATGGATCAGAATGTCGATGATCTGTGCCTCATTGGGCAGGTCCACCATCAGGCGCAAAGGCTCGCCCATGCCGCGCCCGCCGGGCAAATTGGCTGCGCTGACGGTGTAGAAACGCCCATTCGAGGCAAAGACCAGCAAACGGTCGGTCGTTTCCGCGTGGAAGATGAAACGCGGGCCGTCACCGTCCTTAAACTTCAGTTCGCGCTTGAGGTCGATATGACCGGTCATGGCGCGAATCCAACCCATTTGCGAGCAAACGACCGTGATCGGTTCCTTGTCGATCATCGCCTCAAGCGGAACTTCTTCGACCTGTCCGGCCTCGGCAAAGCGGGTGCGGCGCGCACCGCCCTCGTAGTCTTTGCCGAAGGTCTTCTTCGTCTCTTTCAACTGCTCGGCAATCCTGGCCCATTGCAGGGCGGGATCGGCCAGCAGGTCTTCGAGGTTGGCCCGCTCCAGCATCAATTCATCGCGTTCGCGCACCAGTTCCATCTCTTCCAGACGGCGCAAGCTGCGCAGGCGCATGTTGAGGATGGCGTCAACCTGAACCTCGGACAACTCGCCCTCACCCGGTTTGGGTGAGACATAGTCGGCCTCGCTGGTGGCGCGGATGTGGTCGATGCCCCAGTCCTCGCGCATCAGCGCGGCCTTGGGGTCATCGTCATAGCGGATGATGTCGATCACACGGTCGAGGTTCAGGAAGGCAACGATAAAGCCTTCGAGCACTTCCAGCCGGTGGTCGATCTTGGCCATGCGGTGACGCGAGCGGCGGATCAGCACCTCTTGCCGGTGATCGAGGAAGGCGCGCAGCACCTCCTTCATCGAACAGACCTTGGGCGTCACCCCATCGATTAGCACGTTCATGTTTAGACTGAACCGCACCTCAAGGTCCGAGTTGCGATAGAGCATGCCCATCAGCACCTCGGGGTCCACGTTCTTTGAGCGTGGCTCGAGGATCAGACGGATATCGTCGGCGGATTCGTCGCGCACATCTGCAAGGATCGGGATTTTCTTGGTCTGGATCAGTTCCGCGATCTTTTCGATCAGCTTGGATTTCTGAACCTGATAGGGAATCTCGGTGACCACGATCTGCCACTGGCCGCGGCCCAGATCCTCGACCTCGAACTTGCAGCGCAGCCGGAACGAGCCGCGCCCGGTGCGATAGGCCTGCGCGATGTTCTCGGGCGGTTCGACGATGACGCCACCGGTCGGAAAATCCGGGCCGGGGACATAGTTCAGCAGCGTGTCGTCCCGCGCGTCGGGCGTTTTGATCAGATGCAGGCAGGCGTCGCAAAGCTCCGAGATGTTGTGCGGTGGGATGTTGGTCGCCATGCCGACGGCGATACCGCTGGCGCCGTTGGCCAAAAGATTCGGAAACTGCGCAGGCAGCACCACAGGTTCGGTCAGCGTGCCATCATAGTTGTCGCGGAAATCCACGGCGTCTTCGTTCAGACCTTCCAGCAGCGCCTCGGCCACGATGGTCATCCGCGCCTCGGTATATCGCGAGGCCGCCGGATTGTCGCCGTCGATATTCCCGAAGTTCCCCTGCCCGTCGACCAGCGGGTAACGCACGTTGAAATCCTGCGCCAGGCGCGCCATTGCGTCGTAAATCGCGGCATCGCCATGCGGGTGGTAATTGCCCATCACGTCGCCGGAAATCTTGGCGGATTTGCGAAAACCTCCGGTTGCACTGAGTCGCAGCTCTCTCATCGCATAGAGGATTCGCCGGTGCACCGGCTTCAATCCGTCCCGCGCGTCCGGCAGGGCGCGGTGCATGATGGTGGACAGCGCATAGGTCAGGTAACGCTCGCCTATCGCGCGGCGCAGCGGTTCTGCAACCTCACCCCCGTGGTCGGGGGCCTCCATGTTGGGGTCGTCGATCGTATCGTTCATACATGATGTGATACGACGCAAGAACGCCTTGGTAAAGCAAGCAACGCGTATTTTACTGGGGACAAGTCGGGCTTTTTGCAACAGGGGGAGGCAAGTCGGTGTTTTCCCCGAATTTTCGACTCTGCCCTTCTATTATGCTACCATTCCAACAATTGAATGATTGCTGCCTATTTTGTTGTTACGATTGAATTGGGGGATGCGCCATGACGCGCCTTGTACTTGTTACCTTCGCCGCACTCGGCTGGACTTTTTACGTGATGAGCGGAGGCCCCGACTTCGAGCCGCGCGGTGTCCGCACTGCGGCGCCCGAGCGTGTTGCAAATGCCCCGAGGCCTTCAAGACCAGCTATCGAACCCGCGTCCGCGGAAAGGTTGGTCGTGCGCGCTGCGGTGAAGCCTCCGGCGCCGGTCGCACCGGTCACTGAACCTGTCGCCGAGCTGGACGAAGCAGAAACCAAAGCGCTGTTGTCGCAAGTTGCAGCTGGCCTGAAGGCAAACCCATCACTGTTCGCTGACGAAAACGTCACTCTGACCCTTGCGTCGCTCGAACAGGGTCTGGCCTCTCTTGAACAGGTCACCACCGACGCCGAGCTGCCGACGGTTGAACTGCCCGCCCCGGTCGAGGCCGCCAAGGATATCCGTGAAATTTCGGGAACCCGCGTGAACCTGCGCGATGGGCCGGGGACAATCTATCCGATCATCGGCAAAGCCAGGATCGGCCAGCAGGTTGAGGTTTTTGCGGATTCAGGTACCGGCTGGTTGCGCCTGCGCGTGTTGCCGGGGCAACAGGTTGGATGGATTTCAGCATCACTCGTCCGGAAAACAACGAACTGACATCGAAGTGTCATTGCCCTGCCGCAAACCCCGCCATAGCTATGGGCGGGGATCAGGCTCGGAAGGCATATGCAGAAATCGATTCTTATCACGGGATGCTCGTCAGGCGTCGGTCTGGACGCGGCACACGGTATGCGTGCACGAGGCTGGCGCGTTTTTGCATCCTGCCGCCAACAACGCGACTGTGATCGCCTGCGTGCACAGGGGTTCGAAAGCCCCAGAATCGATTACACCGACACAGACAGCATCACGTCGGGTTTGTCTTATGTTCTTGAGGCTACAGGCGGCTCGCTGGATGCCCTTTTCAACAATGGCGCACATGGCTTGCCCGGCGCGGTTGAGGATGTTCCGACAGATGGCCTGCGCCATATATTTGAGACCAATGTCTTTGGCTGGCACGAACTGACCCGACAGGTCATTCCCGTCATGCGGGAACAGGGCCATGGCCGGATTGTGCAGTGTTCCTCGGTTCTGGGTCTTGTCGCCTTCCCGTGGCGCGGCGCATATGTTGCCACGAAATACGCGATCGAAGGGCTGACCGACACGCTGCGGCTTGAACTTCGGGATACCGACATCCACGTCGCCCTGATCGAACCCGGTCCGATCACCTCGAAACTCCGGGAAAAGGCGATCCCCATGTTCGAGAAATACATCGATTGGGAAAACTCGGCCATTCGGGAAAAATATGAAGGATCTCTGCTGAAGCGCCTTTACGAAAGCAGTGGGCCAGACCGATTTGAATTGCCCGCCTCAGCCGTCACGGACAAGCTTGCCCATGCGGTCCAGGCCCGACGCCCCAAACCACGTTACTATGTGACCACTCCGACATATATCGCCGGGATGCTGCGCCGCATTCTGCCTACAAACGCCACTGATCGAATCCTTTCGGATATCTGAGACGATATTTCCCGTTCGCTTTTCGACGCCCGGACGCTAGATGGGTGGTAATCGAAAAAAACCGGACGGTGACTTCAAATGGACCTTCTGATGGTCATTCTTCTTCTGGCCATGGCGGCAGTTGTCGTAGTGCTGGCCTTAGGCATCGCGAATTTCGGCAAAGGCGGCATGGAGGCGGCGAAGAAAAGCAACAAGATGATGCGCCTGCGCATTCTCTTTCAGTTCATCGCCGTGTTGCTGATCGTGCTTTTCGTGTATTTGCGCGGACAGGGAGTTCAATAAATGGTCGTACTCAACAAAATCTACACACGCACTGGCGATGACGGGAAAACCGCCCTGGGCAACGGAGAGCGCGTGGCAAAATATTCGGGCCGCGTCGCAGCCTATGGCACCGTGGACGAACTGAACGCTTTTGTCGGCGTGGCACGAACCGAGGCCGAAGGTGATGTCGAGATCGCGCTGTCGCGCATTCAAAACGACCTGTTTGATCTGGGTGCCGACTTCTGCCGCCCCGACATGGAAAAAGACGCCGAGGCCGATTACCCCCCTCTACGCATCGTGCCTGCCCAGATCGACCGGCTGGAAGCCGAGATCGACGCAATGAACGAGACGCTGGAACCTCTGCGCAGCTTCATCCTGCCGGGTGGCTCGCGCCTGGCAGCACATCTGCACGTCTGCCGGACCGTTTCGCGCCGGGCGGAACGGCTTGCGGTCGAGCTGTCGAATATGGAGCCCGTCAACGACGTGGCGGTCAAATACCTCAACCGTCTCAGCGATTGGTTCTTTGTTGCAGCACGTTGCGCAAATGCAAACGGGAAAGACGACGTGTTGTGGGTTCCGGGCGCGAACCGCTGATCACGAAATGCAGAGCCGCGGGTAATATTCTTTCGCCTCTTGGCAAAAAAATTGCAAAACGCGACGTCCCGACGCCATGACGTGACGATTTTGCTCTGTTGTGCCACTGCGGCAGGCGCTATCTAGTCGGTCGAGAGCATTGGTGGAGTCGCCTTCGCGGCTTGCCGTTTTTTTGAGGAGAAAGCGCTACAATGAAGGTACTGGTGCCTGTCAAACGCGTGATTGACTACAATGTGAAGGTCCGCGTGAAAGCGGACGGTAGCGGTGTTGATCTCGCCAATGTCAAAATGTCGATGAACCCGTTCGACGAGATTGCGGTGGAAGAAGCGATCCGCCTGAAAGAAGCCGGAAAGGCCGACGAGGTCGTTGCTGTTTCGATCGGCGTGAAGCAGGCGCAGGAGACGCTGCGCACGGCGCTGGCCATGGGCGCAGACCGCGCCATTCTTGTGGTCGCGGCAGATGACGTCCACCAGGACATCGAGCCTCTGGCCGTCGCCAAGATCCTGGCCAAAGTGGTCGAGGAAGAGCAGCCGGGTATCGTTCTGGCGGGCAAGCAGGCGATCGACAACGACATGAACGCCACCGGCCAGATGCTGTCGGCCCTGCTGGGCTGGAGCCAGGGAACTTTTGCCTCGGAACTGGACATCGAAGGCGACACCGCCAAGATCACCCGCGAGGTTGACGGCGGTCTGCAGACCATCAGCGTCAAGATGCCGACCATCGTGACCGTTGACCTGCGCCTGAACGAGCCGCGCTATGCGTCGCTGCCCAACATCATGAAGGCGAAGAAAAAGCCGCTGGACGAGAAGACCGCCGCCGATTACGGCGTCGACGTCACGCCGCGTCTGGAAATCGTCAAGACCGAAGAGCCGCCGGCACGTGCCGCAGGTATCATCGTGGGCTCGGTGGATGAGCTGGTTTCGAAACTCAAAGAAGCGGGGGCTGTGTAATGGCTGTTCTTCTTCTCGCAGAAGTGAACAACGGCGAATTGGCGATGGATGCGACCGCAAAGGCCGTGACCGCCGCGAAAGTGCTGGGTGACGTGACCGTTCTGGCCGCTGGTGGGTCTGCCGCTGCTGCCGGTGAGGCTGCGGCCAAGATCGACGGTGTCTCCAAGGTTCTGGTCGCCGAAGACCCGTCGCTGGGCCACCGCCTGGCGGAATCGACCGCAGCCCTGATCGTGGGCCTGGCCGACGGCTATGAGCATATCGTTGCCCCGGCCACCACCGACGCCAAGAACGTGATGCCCCGCGTCGCAGCCCTGCTGGACGTGATGGTGATCTCGGATGCCTCGGGCGTGGTCGATGGCTCGACGTTTGAGCGCCCGATCTATGCGGGCAACGCGATCCAGACCGTCAAGTCGAACGACGCCAAGAAGGTTGTCACCATCCGGACCGCCAGCTTTGACGCTGCCGGCGAAGGTGGTTCGGCCGCGGTCGAGACCGTGTCGGTCGGCGAAAACCCCGGCCTGTCGGAATGGGTCGAAGACAAGGTGGCCGAAAGCGACCGTCCAGAGCTGACCTCGGCCGGCGTCGTTGTTTCGGGCGGCCGTGGGGTCGGCTCCGAAGAGGACTTCAAACTGATCGAAGGGTTGGCCGACAAGCTGGGCGCTGCGGTTGGCGCGTCGCGTGCAGCTGTTGACTCGGGCTATGCACCGAACGACTGGCAGGTGGGTCAGACCGGCAAGGTTGTTGCCCCGGATCTGTATGTCGCCGTCGGCATTTCGGGCGCGATCCAGCACCTAGCCGGCATGAAGGACTCGAAGGTCATCGTGGCGATCAACAAGGACGAAGAGGCGCCGATCTTCCAGGTCGCCGATTTCGGCCTGGTCGCGGACCTGTTCCAGGCGGTACCGGAACTGACCGAAAAGCTCGGCTGAACCGGATATCCGGATTGATCTGCAAAGGCCCGCCAATAGGCGGGCCTTTTTCAATTCAGGTTCCGCAAGGCGATCAGCAGATGATCGGCAATTTCTCGATGCGCGGACGGGCCGATCATATGTTCCGCAATCGGCTGCTGAAGCGTCCCGAACATTACGTCTTCGAGATCATCTGATCGAGCGGATACAGCGACCGAAACCTCGACGACATCTGCGCATAGCGGGCGTAGCTGTTCGATCATGGCGGTGTCGGGCAGGATATGGTCGACATGCGATCCGGTTTGCCGCTGCACATGCAGCCAAAGCAGAACCAAGCCGGGTTCGATCCGTTCTATCAAGTCCCCGGTGGCGCGTATCCAGACCTCTCGCAGTTCCTGCGCTACGACTTCGAATCGTGCGTCTTCTGTTGCGCTTAGCCGCTCCAACAAATGGCGCACAAAATGGATTTCCGTGAAGTCAACATCCGGGTACAGCCCCAGCAAGTCCGCGGTGGGTTCAAGGAACCGATCGTTGCGACGCGGGTGTACGCGGTAAAACCGGTTCGATTGGCGCAGAAGATCGGGTGCCTGCAACACGCACAGGTCTGACCGATTGGCCAGATTCAGCACCCCCAGATCAGTGGACAACGCTTCGACTCCGCAAAACAGGCTGCCGAAGTTGACGCATGGCTTTCCCAATCGCTTCTCAAGCACGGCAGGAAACGGGTCATCGACGAATCTGCCGAAGGTTTCCTCTCCTCCCAGACAGGCCACATAGGGTTGGTCCAACGTGCCGGGTGGACCCCGGAACCAAAGTTTCGAATTGGTATACTGGCAGGCGGACTCCCTGCCGCTGTTTGTCTGATGAAAGCTCATATCAAGCCCCCCGTTTTCTCACCCGGTGCCATCTTGCGGCCATAGATATTGAGATTTTCCTAATGCGCGCATTTGAAGCAAAATTGACCGCCGCGATCCTCTTGCCGCCTGCCCCGGTCTGCCGATACTGTCGCGGTATCCTCCAGGGCAAAGGCAGCAGAACATGGAAGTTAAATCGGTCGGGGTGATTGGCGCGGGACAAATGGGCAACGGCATTGCTCATGTCTTGGCGTTGGCGGAATACGACGTCTTGCTGAATGATGTCAGCCAGGATGCTTTGGAAAGCGCCATTTCCACAATCGAAGGCAACATGGCACGGCAGGCGTCGCGCGGTAAAATCACCGACGAGGCGATGAGGGCTGCGCTGAAACGGATTACGACCACGCTTGAGCTGCCGAAACTGGGCCAAACCGATCTGGTTATCGAGGCGGCAACCGAGCGGGAAACGATCAAACAGGCGATATTCGAGGACCTGCAACCGCACCTGCTGCCGCATACGATTCTGACGTCAAATACATCCTCGATTTCCATCACCCGGCTGGCAAGCCGCACGGACCGGCCGGAACGGTTCATGGGTTTTCATTTCATGAACCCTGTCCCTGTTATGCAGCTTGTGGAGTTGATCCGCGGCATCGCCACGGATGAAGACACCTTCAGCGCCTGCAAAGCGGTGGTGGACCGGTTGGGCAAAACGGCGGCCAGCGCCGAGGACTTTCCGGCCTTTATCGTGAACCGGATCCTGATGCCTATGATCAACGAGGCGGTCTACACGCTCTATGAAGGTGTGGGCAACGTTCAATCCATCGACCAGTCCATGAAACTTGGGGCGAATCATCCCATGGGCCCGCTTGAATTGGCGGACTTCATCGGGTTGGACACCTGTCTGGCGATCATGAACGTGCTGCATGACGGGTTGGCCGATACCAAATACCGCCCCTGCCCCCTGCTGACGAAATATGTCGAGGCCGGGTGGCTGGGGCGCAAGACCGAGCGCGGCTTTTATGATTACCGAGGCGAAGTTCCGGTGCCGACACGCTGAAGGGGGCCAGCCCCCTCGCCCGGACTTTGTCCGGGCTCACCCCCGGGATATTTTTGGCCAGATGAAGACGCGGGTCAGGTCTGTTCCGACTTGCCCAGAGACATGGTGTGATTTCTGAGCCAGGCCATGAAACCGCGCGGGTCGCGTTCCAGCAGTTCCATGTCGCGGTCCGAAATCGGTTCGCCGAGCACCGGCGACTGAGGTTTGTTGCAGGATCGGACGATCTCGTGCAGCAACAATCCCTGCCGGAGAATTGCAGAGACCCGGTTAGCGATCTGATACCAGCGCGAATTGCTGCCAGGAAAGAAAATCGGCACCACACGCGCGCCTGAACGGCGGATCATCTTGGCGGTGAACACGTTCCATTCCCGCTCGATCGCAGGCCCGAACCAATCATCCGAGGACATCACGACGCCGGATGGGAACAGCGCCACAACGCCACCGTTTTTGAGATGTTCCATGGCTTTGCCGCGCATTTCCAGCATCTTGGCCTGCGCCTCGGGGTCATGTGGAAACGGAACCGGAATCATGAATGACGTGGCCGCTTCGTCCAGCCCTGTCAGGACCGAACGGGTCAGAATGCGGTAATCACTGCGTACCCGGCCGATCAGTTCTGCCAAAATCATGCCATCGACCATACCGTGCGGGTGGTTCGCGACAACAACAACCGGGCCGGTCTTGGGGATACGGTCAATCTGTTCCTGCGGCGTGGTCAGGTCGATTCCCATAGTCTCGAGGGCACCGCCCCAGAACCTCTGGCCACGATAGTATTCGTTCTTCTTTTCGAACTTGTTGACCATGCGCAAAATGGTCAGCTTGCCTGTGCACCACTCGATGGCCCGAATGGCGGTTGCAGTCCAGGCATCATCGAATGAATTCGCATAGGTCAGCGTTCTACGGTCGTAGATCTCACCCTGATCTGCGGTCCCATCCACCACCGGGCTTGTCTTGGTCTCGTGCGTCGTTTCCGCCAATTCCTGGTCTTCCCGTTCTTCCTGTCCCGGCGGGGCGGCTTAGAACCCCTCTCCGAACTTGTCGTTCACAAGCGTTTCCAGAGCTTCTGCCAATGCCTCAGCATCCGGCCCGGACGTCTCGACGTCAATAGTTGTTCCGCGCGATGCTGCCAACATCAAAAGGCCCATGATGCTGTCGCCCGATGCAGAAAGTCCGTCTTTTGACACCTCAGCATGTGCATCGAACCCCTCTACAACCTCGACCAGCTTTGCCGAGGCGCGTGCATGCAGGCCCTTTTCATTGATAATTTTCAGGCTTCGGCTCGTCATATTCAATAATCCGCTTTCAATCCAATGTCACATTCTGCGCATTGATGTACTTCCGTCCAGCCTCCATTGCCTGGCGGACGGCATCACCAATGGGCAAGTGGCGGCTTTTGGCCAATTTGATCAGCATCGGCAGGTTTGCCCCATACAGAATACGCCGGTCCTGAGGCGCGCAGGCACGCAGGCTGAGATTCGAAGGGCTGCCGCCATAGAGGTCGGTGACGACAACCACACCATCGCCGGTGTCCACTTCGTCCGCGGCGCGGCAGATTTCGGCCTGTTTTTCGTCCCGGTCATGGTCAGCCTCTATCGCGACCGCCACGAGGCTGGCCTGTGGTCCGACCACGTGTTGCATCGCGGCCAGGTATTCCTGAGCCAACCCCCCATGTGCAACGATCACAATTCCGATCAATCCGACCTCACATTCAACGACCGACGTTCCATCTCGCGATGCCTAATTGCCACCTGCTGCCCGTCTTCCGCAAGGGCCTTTGCAACGGCTTCTGCCAGGGCAACTGATCTGTGCTGGCCCCCGGTGCACCCAAACGCCACGGAAAGATGCGCTTTGCCCTCGGCCCGAAAGGCTGGCAGCAGCAGGGTCAGCAAGCCCAACACACGTTCAAAAAACGGTAAGTAGTTAGCGTCTGACTGCACATAGTGCGCAACGTCAGGGTGTCGACCATCCGCTGCGCGAAATTCCGGGCGCCAGTACGGATTCGTCAGAAATCTGCAATCGAACACCATGTCCAATCCGCGCGGCAGGCCGCGTTTGTAGGAAAAGGATTCGATGGAAACCGCCAGATGCCGCCCGCTTTGCGGGGCGAACCAGTTCTCGACCTCTTCCCGCAGCTGGTGCACGTTCAGAAGGCTGGTGTCGATCAGCGTATCCGCAATCTCACGTATCGGCGCCAGCAGCTCTTTTTCACGCTGAACGCCGGTTTCCGGGCTGGCATTCTTGGCGACGGGATGCCGCCTTCGGGTTTCTGAAAACCTGCGCACCAGAACATCATCACTGCAATCCAGATACAGAACCGTCAGATCGACCTGCGCCAAACGGCCCAGCTTTTCAGCCAATTCTATAAAACCGATCGTCGAAAAATCACGGTTGCGGGCATCTATGCCCAATGCCATGGGACGGTCGCTGTCCGCGCTGTCGAGCAAGCGCAGCAAAAGCCCCATCGGCAGGTTATCGATGGCTTCAAAGCCCAGATCTTCCAGCACATGAATGGCTGTGGATCTGCCTGCACCAGAGGGCCCCGTTACAAGTACGATCCGTCTTTGCGATGTCATGTGTTCGGCCATTCCGGGTTTACGCGCCCATTTCCTAGAAGCTGCATCATCGCTACAGCCAAGTTGGGCACGCCCGCGCCCCGAAGCAAGGGAACAGTTTGCCTCAGTACGGAAACCGTCAAAGGGCCGGGCAGACGCTCGGGCTCTGGCTGATCCAGATCCACCACGTAATCCAATGGAACCGGCCCCCCAGGCTCGGCTTTGATCAAGCCAATCTGGCGTGCCTCGATCAAACCGCGGATCTGCGATACTGCCGAGGCGATCACGCGATTCTGCTGCATCTCCAAATTGACGCGGTCATCGGCGACCAGTTCCGCACCGAACGCCATCATTTGCAACGCCACCCCGGACTTCCCTGTGCCGGACGCCCCGATGATCAAAAGCCCGCGTCCGGCAACCGAAACGCAGGAGGCATGAACACAGGCGCTGTCCTGATCTTTCGCAAGTGACACCGAATCAATATGCATGGACTTAGACGGGCAGCCCCACGACAAAGCGGGCACCCAGCGGATCCGATGTGATATCGGCCTCTGTCGGGCGAATGTTCTCAGCCCAGATCACCCCGCCATGGGCTTCGACTATCTGCTTGGAGATCGCCAAGCCAAGGCCCGAGTTATTGCCGAAATGTTCCGCCGGACGCTGCGAGTAGAAACGCTTGAACACTTTGGTAAGCGCCTGTTCGGGAATCCCAGGGCCGGTGTCTTCGACAACCACCAGCACGCGGTTGTCCCGCTGCCGGACCCAGACGCGAATTGCGTCATTTTCCTCGCAGAACGAAATCGCGTTGGTGATAAGATTGACAAAGACCTGCGCAAGACGCGCTTCCAGCCCGTTGATCACAATTGGCTCAGAAGGAAGATCCGTAATGTAATCGATGCCCTTGGAGCGCGCGTCCTCACCCAGATACTGGCCGAGATTGCCCAGCAGCTTGAGCAGGTCAAAGGGCTGCTCTTCTTCCTTGACCAGTTCCGCATCCAGACGCGACGCATTAGAAATGTCGCTGACCAGCCGGTCCAGACGCCGTACGTCATGTTCAATCACGTCCAGCAGCTTGTCGCGCTGATCCTCGCGCTTGACCATTCGCAGCGTTCCCACGGCGGATTGCAGGCTGGCCAGCGGGTTTTTGATTTCATGGGCGACATCGGCGGCAAACTGTTCGTTTGCGTCGATCCGGTTGTAGAGCGCGGTCACCATACCCCGCAAAGCGCGGCTGAGGCGTCCGATTTCATCAGGACGGGCGCTGAGGTCAGGAATGCGGATACGCCCGGGATTGACCCCCGTGCCCCGGTCTTTGCCCATCTCTGCCGCGGATGCCAGATCGGCCAGCGGGTTGGCAATGGTCGAGGCCAGTACAAGGCTGAGGCCCACGGATACCAGCAGTGCCACGACAAACATCTGAAGAATGCGCTCCTGCTCGCGGCGGGCAAGCGCGTCGATTTCGCCAGCCGGGCCGGTAATGGCCACCGCGCCGGCGGGTACGTCCTCATAAAGAATTGGTGCAGCAGCCACGATGACCGTCTCACCCGCGCCATCCTGTACCGCCTGCACCTGACTCTGACCGGCAATCGCTTGCGGAATAATGGTCTGAACACGCTGCGCCAGCGTCGGCGCCTCGGTTTCAGTCGACCAGTTGAGCAGGTTCGACAAACCCGTCCAGACGGCATGCAGCGTGTCGCTGATCACCGTACTGCCGGTTTGAATCTCGGCCTCGGATCGCAGAAGAACCGGCATGTCAGAGGCTTGCGGGGCACCACGTGTCCAGCCGATCAACGTGCCACTGGCGTCATAAACAAAAACCTCGCCCCCTTCGGGCAAGGTAAGGCCAGACAAGGTATCCTTGACGTCCAGGTTCCCGGCATTCTGCCCGGTTTGCTGTACGCCCTGACGCAACTGGGTTTCAAAAACGTTGCTGACAAGTTGCGCATCGCCCAGCAGATTGCGGGCGGTCTGCTGAACCTTCTCTTTTCGCGAGTCGTCCAGATACAACAACCCGGTGACCAGGATCACCAGAGCGATCAGGTTGAACGTGATGATTTTGCGCGCCAAGGGTGAACCACGCAGCGAAAACAGGTTCCTCCGCGATCGCTTTTCCCTCAGCTCCGCTGACTCGGGGTCCTGGGGAATGACCCAGTCATCCCCAAGAACGACGTCACCGTCGCGCAATTCGCTGGCTTGTTCGGTGTCGCGCACGAGACCCCATTACCTCTTGCAGGCGGCCGCGCCTATTCTTCGTTGTACCGGTAACCGATACCATACAAGGTTTCGATCGCCGAGAACTCGGGATCAGCCGCGCGCATCTTCTTGCGCAGACGCTTGATGTGGCTGTCAATCGTCCGGTCATCAACATAAACCTGATCATCATAGGCGACATCCATCAGCTGGTCGCGGCTTTTGACGAATCCCGGACGTTGGGCCAGCGCCTGAAGCAGCAGGAACTCGGTCACGGTCAGGGACACATCATTGCCTTTCCAGCTGACCGCATGGCGCAGCGGGTCCATCCGCAAGTCGCCGCGTTCCATGACTTTGGTGTCATTGCTGTTGGATGCGACTGCATCGCCGCTTGTCGCCTCTTGGCGGCGCAGCAAAGCCCGAATGCGTTCGACCAACAAACGCTGCGAAAAAGGCTTCTTTACATAGTCATCCGCGCCCATGCGCAGGCCCAGAACCTCGTCGATCTCATCGTCTTTCGAGGTCAGGAAGATCACCGGCATCTGCGTCTTCTGACGCAGCCGTTGCAACAGGTCCATGCCGTCCATCCGCGGCATCTTAATATCCAGAACAGCCATGTCCGGCAGTTTCTTGTTGAACGCATCCAACGCGGCCTGGCCATCATTATACGTTTCAACCTCGAAACCTTCGGCTTCGAGGGTCATGGATACAGACGTCAGAATGTTTCTATCGTCATCCACAAGTGCAATCTTTGACATCGGGCTCACCCCTATTCCTGCTCACTCGCGCAATAATTCGCTTATTTGTAAGGCATTGTTGGCGGTTTTAAGACGCCGAATCAATCCGTAACTGCGAATCGTGCCTTTGTTGCGGCAGGTCTGCGGCAAATTTGCCTTTATGCCCGCAAAAATATGCCCGGTTCTCGGTCATTGAATTTGTGATGGCGCTAAACCCGGACTTGGTTGCGCTAACTGCGTCAAACCCGCCTGTTCATGTCCTGAACGACCATGATAAGACGCGCTCAGCCGCCGGTTTTCCCGGTACACTGCCCCAAAGGCGCCTCAGGGCCCAAAGCCCCCGCGCCGCCACAGGAGAAGACACACATGACATCTGGACGGGTTAACCCGCAATTCCGCCTCGAGGATCAGGGCATCGAGGGTCTGGGCAATGTCTATTATAACTTCATGGAACCGGCGCTGATCGAAGAAGCGCTGAAGCGCGGCGAAGGCACACTTGGCAATGGCGGTGCGTTCCTGGTTACCACCGGTAAGTTCACCGGCCGGTCACCCAAGGACAAACACGTCGTCAAGACCGACAGCGTTGCCGACACCATCTGGTGGGAAAACAATGCCGAAATGAGCCCCGAAGGCTTTGACGCGCTGTACGAAGACATGCTGGCCCACATGAAGGGCCGCGACTATTTCGTGCAGGACCTCGTCGGTGGCGCGGACCCGGCTTACGCAATCAATGTACGAATGATCACCGAACTGGCGTGGCACAACCTGTTCATCCGCCACCTGCTGCGTCGCCCGGACCGCGAAGATCTGGATGAGTTCACGGCCGATTTCACTGTCATCAACTGCCCCAGCTTTCAGGCCGACCCGGCAAAGCATGGCTGCCGCAGCGAGACTGTGATTGCGATGAACTTCGACCGCAAACTGATCCTGATCGGCGGCACTGAATATGCCGGTGAAAACAAGAAGTCCGTTTTCACACTGCTGAACTACATGCTTCCCGAAAAAGGTGTGATGCCGATGCACTGTTCGGCCAACCATGCCGTTGGCAACCCGGTCGACACCGCCGTGTTCTTTGGCCTGTCCGGTACCGGCAAAACCACCTTGTCCGCCGATCCTTCGCGCATTCTGATCGGGGATGACGAGCACGGCTGGTCGGATCGCGGCACCTTCAACTTCGAAGGCGGTTGCTATGCCAAGACCATCAACCTGAATGCCGAGGCAGAGCCGGAAATTTACGCCACCACTTCGAAGTTCGGAACCGTGATCGAAAACATGGTCTTCGACCCCGAAACCAAGGAACTGGATTTCGATGATGACTCGCTGACCGCCAACATGCGCTGCGCCTATCCGCTTGAATATATCTCGAACGCATCCAAAAGCGCACTGGGTGGTCACCCGAAGAATATCATCATGCTGACCTGCGATGCGTTTGGCGTTCTGCCACCGATCGCGCGGTTGACGCCGGCCCAGGCCATGTATCACTTCCTGTCGGGTTTCACGTCAAAAGTTGCCGGGACCGAACGTGGCATCACCGAGCCGCAGCCGACATTCTCGACCTGTTTTGGCGCGCCGTTCATGCCCCGTCGCCCTGAGGAATACGGCAACCTGCTGCGGGACAAGATCGCTCAGCACGGCGCGACCTGCTGGCTGGTCAACACCGGCTGGACCGGCGGCGCCTATGGTGTCGGCAGCCGGATGCCGATCCGCGCGACGCGCGCCTTGCTGACCGCCGCTCTGGACGGCTCGTTGCGCGACGCCGAGTTCCGCAAGGATGCCAATTTCGGCTTTGACGTTCCGGTCTCGGTGCCGGGAGTTGCCGAAGTCCTGCTGGACCCGCGCCGTACCTGGGACGATCAGGCCGCATTCGACAAACAGGCCGAAAAACTGGTGCAGATGTTTGCCGAGAACTTTGAACAATATCTGCCCTTCATCGATGACGACATCAAAGCCGTCGCAATCGGATAAATCAGGAAAAGGGGCCACAGCGCCCCTTTTTTTTTACACCTACTGCGCTTCTCCCTAAGGTTGTTTGTCGCAAAAAGCACATACAATTGCGTTGTTTCAAAATGAAATTTGCGCTAGCCCTGATAATCGCTGAGACGAAAAAACCCGGCACTTTTGCGCCGGGCACTGACTGAAATTAGATTGGGGGTCGCTCATGTGCGCACACTCACAACGCTGGATTGAGCAACCTAATCAGTCACCTAGTCTAAGTAAATGGGGATGAGTGTCAACACGAGACCTGCTGACTTGCGCGTCATTCAGTATGGCTCAAACAGTCGCAATTAGGCGGCAAATGGCACGGCAAACGATAGGTAACATTATGACTGAGATCTCGAAACTCACCGAACTGCGCAAATTGATGCAAAGCATGGAGCGTACTTTAGGCCTGGAAAAACTATCTCCGGTTGAACGCGACATCTACTATGCCGCCGAAGAGCTTTCCAAGTCCGATCAGGAAGTGCGCACATTCGGCCTGATCGAGCACACGTTGGTTCAAAGTGTTTCGCGCCCGACATTCTTTCGCGCGCTGAAATCGCTGGTCGAAAAAGGCTATCTTTCTCAAAGCGGCAGCGCCAACCGGGGACGGTACATCGTTCATGCACCCAAATGATGCGTTCCACACGCGCAAGAGGCCGTGATTACTTTGCGCGGGTGGGCTACTGAAACGCTTATGGCCTCTTTGGCCTATGTGCTGGCGTCGTTCCTTACATTCGCCGTCCTCATGCCGTTGCAGAACGTGTTTTTTCCGGAATACCCAAGCAGGGCGAGCCTGTTGTTTTTGCCGCATGGCGTGCGGGTTCTGTCGGCG
Organism: Ruegeria sp. BHSA118; assembly: GCF_059613405.1. Lineage (NCBI taxonomy): Bacteria > Pseudomonadati > Pseudomonadota > Alphaproteobacteria > Rhodobacterales > Roseobacteraceae > Ruegeria > Ruegeria sp. BHSA118. The sequence continues at coordinate 88,788 of NZ_JBXWSM010000006.1, read as the reverse complement.
TGGCTGTTGGGGTGGCGCGCCGTTTTCGCATTGTTGCCCGGCGTCTTCATCGTTTTTGCCTATTTGGGTGGAATGGATGTGTTTCTGCCCAGCCGCCTGATGGCCATGGCGATTGCAGTTCTGACCGTCCCGGCCGTTTTCTATCTTCTCAAGGCAATCGGGTGTGATCTGTTTCCCCGTCCGGATCGCAAACCCTGTTGGATATGTGTGATGGGAGTCGGAATCATAACGTCCTTCCTTGTCTCCGGGTTGACCAACCTGGCTTTTGGCAGCGCGACGGTGGAATATATCGCATTTCTGATCGGCGATATCTCGGGCTTGTTCTTCCTGATGCTGGGCCTGTATTTTGCTTTCCGGTTTGCCGACAAGCGCTCGGGCTGAGGTGTTACCCCACCAAACCACGTCGCAGCAGGTTCAGGCCCGCAATCAGCAATACCAACAAGGTCGCCTTGCGAAAGCTTGCCTGATCAATACGGTCCTGCAATTTCATGCCGATCCACATCCCGACCATGGCCGGCAAGATCAGAGCTGCGGAAAACTGAAGTGTTTCTGCATGCAGGATGCCTGATCCAAGATGTGCGGCCAGCAGCAAAACCGCCCCCAAACCATAGATAACACCCTGAATTCGAATCTGTTCGGTCTTGGGGGTGTTCAGCGCCGTCAGATAGGCAACTGTCGGAGGCCCCCAAACTCCTGACATGCCGCCGACAAACCCCGCCACGCCACCTACAAGGGCTTCGATTGCGGTCGACGGTTGGCTCAGCGCCATTCTGAACCCAAGAACCTGCAACAGCGCAAAAAACGACACAAAACCGCCCATCAAAACCAGAAAGACAGACCCCGGGATCAAAGCGACCAACTGCGCGCTCAGCAGCAGGAAAAGACCGCCGACAACAAGGAAAACCCTAAACCGCCGAATCGATGCGACCGCAGCAGCGCGACCACCGCGAAGGGCCTGCTGCCCATTGGTCACCAGCGTCGGCAGGATAAGTCCCGCCAAGGCCAGATCCGGCGGCAGGAATGAATTCAACCCCGATACCAAAATCATGGGCATTGCGAAACCAACCATGCCCTTGACCCACCCAGAGGCAAACGCGATTGCCATGGCCAACAACAGTTCCTGCGGGGACAGAATGGAAAACAGGGTCATGTCCCCTAGATATCATCTGGATTTTCTTCTGCATTGCAAAAATGACGGCGTAATTTTTGAACTTTTTCGCAGCGTAATAAGTATTTTTGTTGCGCTGCACGTGCAGCATGATATGACCAGACGACCGAGGAAAGGACGCGATTCATGGCCCACGACGGACAGGATATGACCGAGATGACAACTGCTGCAGTTTTGCCCGATCTTCTGAATTTGACCCGGGCTGCCCTACCCGCGGTAGAAGCCGTTTTTGAAATAGCCCGTGAATCCGTGCGCGGCATGGTCTCGGCGGATGGCCGTATCTCTGGCGCTCTGATCGAGGCGAACCAGACCGCCGCGCATGGGCTGGCATGGCTGGCCACGTATAATCAGTCGCTGCGACAAATGCAGCGCTGGGCCGAAGCACTTCAGGCCGAAGGTAAGTTCGGCGAGGTCGAGCAATTGCTTCACCAGATAGCCTTTGGCGAGTATCTGCATCAGGTCGTAGGTGGCATCCCGATGAACCAGGGCGAGGTCGTGCGCCTTCAGGATATGGGCCTCGGCTGGGATGCGCTGTCGGGCTTTCAGTCGTCCGAAGTACAGACCTTGATGGCGCGGGCAAATTCACAAGCCGCACGCAGCCGTTTGGTCGAGCTGATGCAGGATCAGGCCGGCGCCACCATGTTCGGCGCGTCGGGTCTGGACGAAGAACTTGAGATGATCCGCGACCAGTTCCGCCGCTATGCGCAGGAAAAGGTCGAACCGTATGCGCATGAATGGCACCTCAAGGATGAGCTGATCCCGCTGGAAATCATCGAAGAACTGGCGGAAATGGGTGTTTTCGGGCTGACCATCCCGGAAGAGTTTGGCGGTTTCGGCCTGTCCAAGGCATCCATGTGCGTCGTGTCCGAAGAACTGTCGCGTGGCTATATCGGCGTCGGCTCGCTGGGCACCCGTTCGGAAATCGCGGCCGAGTTGATCATCGCCGGCGGCACGGAAGAGCAAAAGGCCAACTGGCTGCCAAAACTGGCCAGCGCCGAAATTCTGCCGACGGCTGTCTTTACTGAACCCAACACCGGTTCGGATCTTGGCAGCCTGCGCACCCGTGCCGTGAAGGACGAGAACGGTAATTACCAGATCACCGGCAACAAGACTTGGATCACCCACGCCGCGCGGACCCATGTCATGACTTTGCTGGCGCGGACCGATCCCGACAGCACCGATCACCGCGGCCTGTCCATGTTCCTGGCAGAAAAGACACCGGGCACGGACGACAATCCCTTCCCCACCCCCGGCATGACCGGTGGTGAGATCGAGGTTCTGGGCTATCGCGGCATGAAGGAATACGAGCTGGGCTTTGACGGCTTCCATGTCAATGGTGAAAACCTGCTGGGCGGTGAAGAAGGCAAGGGCTTCAAGCAGCTTATGGAAACCTTCGAAAGTGCCCGCATCCAGACGGCCGCGCGTGCAATCGGCGTGGCGCAAAGCGCGCTGGATATCGCCATGCAATATGCCATCGACCGCAAGCAATTCGGCAAGTCGCTGATCAATTTCCCGCGCGTGTCGGGCAAGCTGGCGATGATGGCGGTCGAGATCATGATCGCGCGTCAGCTGACCTATTTCAGCGCATGGGAAAAAGACCACGGCCAGCGCTGTGACCTTGAGGCCGGTATGGCCAAGCTGCTGGGTGCGCGTGTGGCCTGGGCTGCGGCGGACAACGGGCTGCAAATCCACGGCGGAAACGGCTTTGCGCTGGAATACAAGATCAGCCGCGTTCTGTGTGACGCGCGTATCCTCAACATTTTCGAAGGGGCTGCCGAAATTCAGGCACAGGTCATCGCACGACGTCTGCTCGGGTGACCCAATCCGGCAGCCCTGTTTCCCCGACTGGCCCGGCGCTTGCGCCGGGTCTTTTTCTTGTTTTGCACAATCTGTAGCCGGTCCGAACCATGCAGAGTACGTTTTGTACAAAACATACCATCGCCCCTCGCAGCCCGCGTGACGGTCACAAATGACCCACGTGTTTCAAAACTTCCCCCTTTGATCCCGCCCCTTTCACCGGTAGAGCATCAGCCGGACACGAGACGGAAAAATTAACTTTTGGGATACCGCATGACCCGATCTTTCCTTGCCATGTGCGCTGTTCTTGCGGCTCTTGCTCTGGCGGCTTGCACCACCCCGCAGCCGACGGTGAGCCGGAACGATATTGATGCGCTGGCGCAGTCGATCCAGGCGCTTGGGCCCGATGTTAATCCGGCCGAGGCACAGAGGGCGGCCACAATCGCCTATTCCTATTCGCAACAATTGGCGCGGGATTGGAATGTCACCGACCCGGCGATCATCCACAACGCCAAGGTCATCAACGGGTTCCGCGAAAAGGGGCTGTGCAACGATTGGGCAGAAGCAATGACCAGGCGGCTGCGGCAGGAAAATTTCCGAACATTAGATCTGCACTGGGCCACGTCACCGCCGACGTCTTTTCGCATCATTCACCATTCGGCATTGATCAGTGCCAAGGGGGATTCGATGTATGACGGCATCATCCTTGATCCCTGGCGCAACAGTGGCGCGTTGTACTGGGCGCCGGTGCGTGAAGATACGCGCTATAACTGGAAACCCCGGCTGGAAGTGCGCGAGCGGCTTCTGAACGGGTCTTTGCCCTACTGACCCGGTTCCAACAACATCCCCTATGCGCTAAGACCCAGCCATGACACGTCTGATCCTGACCCTGCCCTTGATGGCACTGTTCCAATGCGACAGGGATGAAACCGTCGCCGCCTATGGCGCGGCAGACCGGACATGGGCGTTGCAGGAGATCGACGGACAGCCCTTTGCCGCAAGCGCCCTGCTGCGGTTCCCCGAAGAGGGCAGGATCGCCGGAAAGGCCCCCTGCAACGGCTATGACGGCACGCTGAACGCGCCCTACCCGTGGTTCGAAATTCAGGACCTGAGAGCAACGCGGGCCGCCTGCGCCGGGCTTGAGGCCGAAGGGGTCTATTTCGCCGCCCTTATGGCCATGACCCAATCCGAGGTGTCAGGCAATGTGCTGATCTTGCGCAATGAGGACGGGCACGAGATGGTATTCACAGCCGCCGAGTGACCTGATCCATGAACCGCGCGCGCGCTTCGGGCAGCGGGTTATGCCCCAAAGACGGAGCAACGCGGTGCTCCAGGAAATATCCGGTTGTGCGCAGGGCCTCAGCGACCTCGGCATCGGGCGCAGTGCCTTCGCCGCGCAGACAGGGCGGCAGGGGCAACAGCTTGTCCGCCCAATCCCCGGCGCCATTCGCGCTGACGGACCGGCCTGTTTTGGGGGATACATAGATCAATCCTTCGGTCACACCGGTCACGGCGCAGGCGGTCAGATCAAGGCCAAATCCAAGCTCGTCCAGCAACGCGAGCTCCCATCGCAGATAGGCCAGCGGCCATATCTCATCCTGTCCCAACAGGTCCATCAACCGCTCGGTCCGGGTATAGAGCGCGGGGTGTGGTTCCCGTTCGGGCAGGCAGAAGGACAACAGCGAAACGACCGCGTTCAGCCCGGACAGGGCCAGCCGCCCTGAAAACGCGGCTGCCGCGCGGGACCGCAGGGGTTCGACCTGAAAGGTGCCGATATGTTCTTCCAGCCGCGCGCGCCACAGCACATCCAGCTGCGCGCCGGGTTGCAGGATCGGCGCGATCTTGCGGCTGGTTCCGCCACGCACCACACCGGCGTGACGCCCGTGGCCTTCGGTAAAGACCTCGATGATCGCCGCTGTTTCACCATGGCGGCGTAATGTCAGGAGTATTCCGTGATCGCGCCAGTCCAAAACCTGACCCTGTTGCTGGTTGGGTTGTGGTTCGCAGAAAATCCCAAGCGACGTTTGCACGCAAGAGCGGAAGTGCTTCAACCCCTTTTCAGCGCGCGTTCTTTTCCGAAGCCGCCATAGTTTTGTGACTTCGCGCCACCCGGCTTGTACGCGTTTTTGCGACCCCCAACTGCGCTTCAACAGAAGGGGCCGCAGCATGATCGATGACGAACCGAAACCCGCCACATATTACGACGAACGCGAAATCTGGACACCGGACCCCACGGCGGCAGACATGCAGGTCTATGAGACATTTGCGTCGACCGTTGTCGAACTCGTGCAGGTGCTGGATGACAACAAGCCGATGTTGTCGAGGGATGTCTACGCACGCTTTTCTGCGTCTCTGCTGCACCTGTCCAGGGTGTTGGGCGAGTACGAAGACGGGTGGAACGGCGGACATGGCGCGTGATCCCAAGACATGCATAGACTGAAGGGCAGAGCATCGGCATTTCATTGCAACGGTCCGGCACGATATAGCGACCAGACCTGACCACGGTGGTTTCCGTTGTGCCTCAACATGAACCCGCCGCCATTCTTCAGATCACAAATGCGCCCCGGCAGAACGCGCCTGCTGCCCCTTGGCCCGATGGAACCCCCGTCTGCCGTCCGGGGTATCGCCAGATGCGTGCAAAAGAATGCGTTGCTTTAATCCCGTTCAGGCCATAATGTTCTACTTATGTTCTAAAATGGGATTCCAAATATGTCTCTTAATTACGTCATGATCGGTTCCAACGACGTTGCCAAGGCACGCAGCTATTACGACGCGGTTATGCCCCGGATCGGCGGAAAGGTCATCGCCGAGTATATGCCGCATGCTGTATGCTATGAGCTGCGCGGTGGCGGATGCATATGGGTCGCGACACCGTTCGACAAAAAAGACGCGACGATCGGCAACGGAAACATGGTTGGCCTGCTGTGCCAAAGCACAGAGGAAGTGCGTGATGCGCACGCGGCCGCGCTTGAAAATGGCGGAACCAACGAAGGTGATCCGGGGGACCGCCCCCAATATGGCCCAAACTTTTTTGGTGCCTACGCACGCGACCCTGACGGGAACAAGATGAGCTTTGTCTATTTTGGCGACGCGGATTGATGGCCCCGAGCATCGTCTGCGACCGCGAACAAGAAAGACCCAAGCCAGCGTGGAGTTCAGAAGGTCACACCCGCATGGACCAGAATTCCTATGACCATCAGCAGGTTCAGCACCATCGAGATACCGTTGCCCACATAGATGGGCAACTTGCCGACCACCAGACCATATGCAAACCACAGGAAGGACAGCCCGGCATAAAGCGACCAAGACAGAAGCGACTGACCAGTGGCGTGTTCGGAATGGGTGAAGTAGAGCTTGATCAGTTGCGGAAGCGTGGCAAAAGGACCGACGACCCCGACAAAGACCATGAAGCTTTCGAACCGCTGCATCCAGTGGCCGAGTTCGGATTTTTCCAGTTTCTCCGCAAGCGTTTCAGTCACGAAAGCACCTCTTGGTTGCGCGCTATCCCCGGGGCAATAGCCGCAGTAAAATAGTCGTTTTGGTCTCTGCGTCAAAGACCAATCTGTACAGTGGTCACTCCAGCCCTTCTTCGCCCAGCAGGTGCCGCCCCTGCCGGTCTTCGACCTCAATCACCCAGAGGTCGGGGTCAAAGCTGCGTTGGCGGTGGATGGCTTCGTCCACTTCGCCCTCCGGGCCAGACGAGAGTTCCACCCATTTCCGTTCACCACTCATCAGATCAAAGCTGCGTTGGAAGGCAACAGCCTGCCCATCCAGCGTGTTCAGCTTGACCAGAACTGCGCCTGCGGTGTCATCGCCATGGGCCACCACATAGGCCGGGATATCCTGAAATCGCAGCCGCGCCAGATAGGCGTGAACCCAGAAATCGGCGGTCAGGCGGGTCATGCGTTGCCGTCTTTGAAATCCAGACCCATTTCCGAATAGCGCTCGGATTCCTCAAGCCAGTTGGGCCGGACTTTCACTTGCAGGAACAGGTGGATCTTGCGGTCGAGGAATTCTTCCAGTTCCGCCCGCGCGGCCTGACTGACGGCCTTGATCGTCTCGCCCTTCTTGCCCAGAACGATGCCCTTGTGGCCGTCGCGCATGACATAGATGACCTGATCGATTCTGGCCGAGCCGTCCTTGCGTTCTTCCCAGTTTTCGGTCTCGACCGTCAGTTGGTAGGGCAGTTCCTGATGCAGGCGCAGGGTCAGCTTCTCGCGCGTCATTTCAGCGGCGATCATGCGCAGGGGCAGATCGGCGATCTGATCTTCGGGGTAAAGCCACGGGCCTTCGGGCAATTCGCCCGCCAGCCACTTGCGCAGGTCATCGACGCCGTGGCCTTTTTCGGCAGAGATCATGAAGGTTTCGGCAAACGGATAGCGCGCGTTCAGGTCGCTGGTCAGCGCCAGCAGTTTCTCGGACGGTACCTTGTCGATCTTGTTGATGGCGAGCGCGATGGTGCGGCCCTGCCCGATCTCGGCCAGCCCTTCAAGGATGCGTTCGACCCCTTCGGTGATGCCGCGATGCGCCTCGACCATCAGCACAACGACATCGGCATCGGCGGCCCCGCCCCAGGCAGCCGCGACCATGGCACGGTCCAGACGGCGGCGCGGTTTGAACAGGCCCGGCGTGTCCACAAACACCAGTTGCGCATCGCCTTCCATCGCAACGCCCCGGATACGGGCGCGCGTGGTCTGCACCTTATGGGTCACGATCGAGACCTTGGCCCCGACCATGCGGTTCAGGAGGGTGGATTTGCCTGCGTTGGGCTCTCCGATCAGGGCGATAAATCCGGCGCGTGTGGTCATGTGTCTGGCAATCCTGTCTGCAACTGCGCCCCCCTATAGCAGAAAGGGGCGACGGGCCAGAGGGATTTGTCGCATTGCGGCCCTGCGTTTGCGGTGGCAGGACAGGCACAGATGCCCAGCCAGTTCCAGCCCGGCAGCAAATCCTTTCAGAGAGGTTGTCATGAAACGTCGCGAGTTTCTTCTTGGAAGCAGTGCCGCCGCTGGCGCGGTTGGGTTGGGCGGATGGTCGCTGGCGGCAGGTGATGCGGCGCAGGAACTGGTGCTGCAACCCGCCAGTTACCGGCTGCGCGAAGGGCTGACCACAGGGATGGTCAGCCTGTCGCCCGATGCGCCGCCGCCGGTTCTGTATGGGCGGCAGGGCGAGCCTATGCGGCTGAGCGTGCGCAATACCTTGCCGGATTATACCTCGATGCACTGGCACGGGCTGCGCATCCGAAACGAGATGGACGGGGTGCCCTACCTGACCCAGATGCCCATCGGCGAGGGCGAAAGTTTCACCTATGAATTCACGCCACCGGATGCGGGGACCTACTGGTATCACCCCCATTGCATGACGATGGAGCAGATGGCGCGCGGGCTGACCGGCGTGATGGTGATTGCCGAGCCGGAAGAGCCGGGGTTCGACAGCGAGCAGGTGATCAATCTGCGGGATTTCCGGCTGGACGAGGATGACGCGTTCCTGCCTGCCTATACGGCACGAGGTGCGGCGCGGGCGGGCACGTTTGGCACGGTGCAGACCGCCAACTGGCAGGGCGCGGCGGTCTATGAGCACGCGGCGGGCAGTCTGGTGCGGCTGCGGGTGGTCAACACGGACACGACCCGCATCTACAAGCTGCATCCCGAGGGGGCCGAGACCCGGATCATCGCCTGGGACGGGCATCCGGTCGAGATCGATCTGCCGGTGCCAACGGCGGACGATCCGCTGTTGCTGGGCCCCGGTCAACGGGTGGATATTGCCGTCCGGATGCCCGAGGGCGAAGGGCAGTCGGCGGACCTGATGGCCAAGTTTCCCGGCCAGCCCCACCGCGCCATGGCGCGCTTGCGGGCGACCGGCACATCAGCGGCGCGCGATCTGCGAGAGCTGCGCCCGTTGCGGGCAAACCCCGTTGCGCGCCCCGAACCAGACCGTGCGGAATTGCATGAGTTCGTCTTTGGCTGGACGCCAGAGGGCGGTGCCCCGAATGACGGGTTCTGCGGCACGCTGGGGTATAGTTTCTGGTCGATCAACCGCAAACCCTGGCCGGGCGATGCGGCGCAAGGCACCGGGCCGCTGGCGGTTCTGGAACAGGGAAAAAGCTATGTCCTGCGATTGCGCAATGAATCGCCCAATCTGCACCCGATCCACCTGCACGGGCTGGCCTTTGTGCCGCTGCGATCCAACCTGCGCACCCTGCCACCGCTGATGACGGACACGATGCTGCTGTTGAAGGATGAGGTGGCGGATATGGCACTGGTGGCGGACAACCCCGGCGACTGGGCGTTTCATTGCCATGTGATCGAACATCAGAAAACCGGACTGACCGGGTTCATCCGGGTGGAGTGATCAATGAAAGCCGCCGGCCCGACGCCGGACCGACGGATAGTACGGGTCAGATCACGGGTGACGGCGCAGGATGGGGTTCAGCACGGCCACAAACACGATACCGTACAAAACGTGTCCGATCAGGGCGACCCATGTGATGCCGACAAAGTTCAGGAACGGTGGCAGACCGGCAAAGGTCGTGACACCTCCGATAGCAAACACCCACAGACCGAATCCATAGATTGCCGAGGCTACAAAGATGTGGGCCGGACCCAGAACCTTGACCCAGATTGGCTGGAAAATAAGGAACCAACCCAAAGGATAGGCAATCAGGCCGACAATGTAGAAATGCACGAAGAAGCCCAGAAAAGCGTTGCTGGGCAGGCCCAGACTGGACAGCAAACTCTGCGCCAGACCTTCGGGTGACAGGTTGGCCCAGCCGATCCCGGGACTGACAACTTGCCCCCAGAAATCGAAGGCCATGGTTGCCACAAACCCGGCAATGAACAGAAAGCCGATATTGACGAGCGAGAGTTTTGCACGTTGCATTGAATTGCCTTTTTTATGTTGTTTCCTGAGTGCTTTGACCTGCCGTAGCCTGACTGGTGCCAAAACGACTGATACCCAGATACAGGTCGTCTGTCGTGGCTTCTATAGTCTTCAAGTTAGATTGAAGTTTGTGACAGGCCGAGCTTAAACAGAGATCAGCCGACCCGCTCCAGCAAGGCCTTGGCGGCTGCCTGTTCGGCCTGGCGCTTGGAACCTGCGGTGGCTTGTGCCTCGGTTCCGTCCTGAAGGCGGGCGGCGATGGTGAAGACGGGGGCGTGGTCGGGGCCGCTGCGTTTGACCTCGACATAGCTGGGTGGTTTCTGGCCGCGCGCCTGCGCCCATTCCTGAAGCGCGGTTTTGGCGTCGCGGGCGTCGGCCTCGACCTTGTGGATGCGATCCCCCCAAAGGGCGAGGATGACATCGCGGGCGGCCTCGAACCCCGTATCCCGATAGATGGCGGCGATCACGGCCTCCATCGCGTCACCAAGCAGCGCTTGCTTGCGACGGCCACCGGACAGCATCTCGGACCGGCCCAGTTTCAACACCGCGCCCAGATCAATCTGGCGGGCCACATCTGCGCAGGCTTCTTTGCGGACCAGTGCGTTGAACCGTGGGGCCAACTGACCCTCGGACGCCTTCTTGTCAGCTTCAAGCAGCGCAGTGGCCATGACAAGGCCCAGAACGCGGTCTCCCAGAAACTCCAGCCGCTGATTGTCGGGGCGGGTGGACGAAGATACCGAGCCATGGGTCAGCGCACGCACCAGCAGTTCGGGGTTTTTGAACTCATACCCCAATCGCCGCTGGAACGCCTTTATTTCAGCCGATAGTTTCAATTGACCGCCTTGAAGAACCGATCACCGCGCCAGGTCCAGAAGAACAGCATCGAACGGCCCGCGGACGAGAACATGATCCGGTCGGCACGACCGATCAGGTTTTCGTAAGGCACGTATCCGACACCACCGGCAGATTGCGGCAGACGGCTGTCGCTGGAATTGTCACGGTTGTCACCCATGAAGAAATAATGGCCCTCGGGCACGGTATAGATGCCGGTATTGTCCGATGCCTGATTGCCGATGTTCAGCACGTCATAGGACACACCGTTGGGCAGGGTTTCGATCAAGCGCGACTTTTCGCAGGCGCCGCCAATTCCAACAGGGCCGTTTTCACAGCGGGGGCGCAGGCGCTGCGGGCCTTGCGGTTCCGCAATCTCGGTAAACACGCCGTCGGGCTGCTGAGGAACCGGAGTGCCATTGAGGATGATCTGGCCATTGCGGACCTGGATCCGGTCGCCCGGCAAGCCAATCAGGCGTTTGATATAATCACGCCCGGTGACCGGATGGCGAAAGACGATGACATCGCCACGTTCCGGATCACCGCCCCAGATACGGGTATTGTCTTCGCCCTGCATCCAGCCACAGATATCTTCGGCATCCACGTTCAGGCCGACGCTGGGGATGATCAGGCTGGGGCAGGATGCGTAGGAATAGCCATAAGCCATCTTGTTGACGAAGAGGAAATCACCGATCAGCAGCGTCTGCTTCATCGAGCCCGAGGGGATCCAGAACGGCTGAAAGAAGAGGGTACGGAACACGCCGGCAATCAGCAGCGCATAGACGATGGTCTTGATCGTCTCCCAGACGGGATTTCCGGTCTTGGCTTCCTCGGCCATACTGCTCTCTCCAGTTCTTTGCTTGGCTTCGCTGCTACATGCGGGGGCGATGGGGGCAAGTCAAGGCTGCGTGGTGTGATCTTGAAGCGGACGCGCTTCGATCACCACGAAAGCCTGCGCCCAAGGATGGTCATCGGTCAGGGTGACATGGATGATCGCCTCGTGCCCTTCGGGGGTCATTTCATTCAGGCGTTCGGCGGCCCAGCCTGTCACATGCATCACGGGCTGGCCGGTGCGCAGATTGGTGACGGCCATGTCCTTCCACGCGATGCCCATGCGCAGACCGGTGCCCAACGCCTTGGAACAGGCCTCTTTCGCGGCCCAGCGCTTGGCATACGTACCCGCGGTGTCGGCGCGGCGTTCGGCTTTGCGCTGTTCGGTCTCGGTGAAGACACGGTTGCGGAACCGGTCGCCGAACCGGTCGAGCGTGCCCTGAATGCGGTCAATATTTGCGAGGTCCGTGCCGATGCCAAGGATCATGACAACCGCACCGTCAGGATCTTGTAACTCGCCACACCAAAGAACCCGGCGAAGGCGAAATCGAACCAGCGGCGGGCGCGACGGTAGGTTCGGACCATGCGTTCGGATGAAAACAGGAAGGCATAGCCGATGAAGATCAGCAGCGATCCGGTATAGAGCATGGCGAAATAGCCCAGCAGCATCGACAGGCTGGCATCATTGGGCGCGACGATGGCATAGATCGAGCCCCAGCTGAGGATCGCCTTGGGGTTGGTCAGGTGAATGGCCGCGCCTTTGGCGAAGATCGTCGGCAGCGCGCCTGTGACCGGTTTGCCCAAAGCGACCTCGTCCGCGGTCATCGCACGGCGCAAGGCCTTCAGCGCCAGCCAACCCAGATAGGCCACACCGACATAGCGGATCACCTCGAACACCCAGACATTGGCCAGCATGATCGCCGACAGGCCAAGTGCTGCGGCAATGCCCCAGGCGGCGGACCCGGCACAGATGCCCAGTGCAAAGGCCAGCCCAGCGGTGCGGCCTTCGTTCATGGCGGTTCCGGCAATGCCCATCGTGGCGGGGCCCGGAGAGCCTCCGGCCATCAGCCAGGCCAGCCAGATGGCGACAAAGCCGGGGGTGATCACGCCCGCGCCTCGTCCATCAGGCGACGCATTTCCTGAATGGCCGGGGTCAGGCCCAGAAAAATCGCCTCGCCAATCAGGAAATGACCGATATTCAGCTCTTTGACTTCTGGGAAAGCGGCAACCGGCTTTACCGTGTCATAAGTCAGGCCATGGCCCGCATGAACCTCAAGCCCCAGCGAATGGGCGAAGGTGGACATCTGGCGCAGCGATTCAAGCTCGCGTTCGGCATCCTCGATACGGCCTTCGGCATGGGCGTCGCAATAGGCGCCGGTGTGCAGCTCGATCACCTCGGCACCGATGCGGTGGGCGGCTTCGATCTGGCGCTGGTCGGCGGCGATGAAGATCGACACGCGGCAGCCGGCATCACGCAGAGGCGCGATGAAATGCGCCAGCTTGTTTTCCTCGCGCGCGACTTCAAGCCCGCCTTCGGTGGTGCGCTCTTCGCGCTTTTCGGGCACGATGCAGACCGCGTGCGGTTTGTGGCGCAGGGCGATTTTCTGCATCTCGGGCGTCGCGGCCATCTCAAAATTCAACGGCACCGACAGAACCTCCATCAGCCCGTCGATATCGGCGTCCGAGATATGGCGTCGATCTTCGCGCAGATGCGCGGTGATGCCATCGGCCCCCGCTTCTTCCGCCAGTTTGGCAGCGCGCAGCGGATCTGGATAATCCCCACCCCGCGCATTGCGCACGGTGGCAACGTGATCGATGTTCACACCCAGACGCAGATGGTTCTCAGACATCACTCGATTCCTTTTGCATGTTTCTGCCCGAGCCTAGAGGCTCTGCCGAAGAAACGGCAGCCGAATCTTCGGCCAAACGTTTGATTTCCTCAAACTTCGCCTTGATCCTGGCGCGGCGGCGCTGCTGATACGTCAGGATCAGCGGCAGGCTGAGGTAATAGCAGATCACCCCCGCAACGACGCCCGGAATGATCCCACCGATCATATAGGGATAGAAGACGTCATCGTAGAACTGCGACAGCCCGTGCCAGTCGGCCACGCGATCCGTAAACAACGCCAGAAAATTGTTCTTGAGGTCCCCTATGGCGCTGGCGAATTTGCCCATCAGCCCTTGTGTGTCGCCTTCTTCGTATTCGGTACCCAGCAGGAAATGCCCGGTCTGAAGACAGATCACCCCGATCGGAACATAGGTGAGCGGGTTGCCGAAAAACGTGCCGCTGAGCGCGGCCAGAATGTTCCCCTTGATCAGCCGGGCACCGATGGCGGCGACAAGAAAGTGCAACCCGTAAAACGGCGTAAAGGCGGCAAACACCCCTGCCCCGATGCCGCGCGCGATCCGGTCAGGGGTATCCGGCAAGCGCCGGACGCGGTGTTTCACGTAATGGAAGGCGCGGGTCCATCCGCCACGCGGATAGACGAAATCCGATGCGATCTGGACTGGAGAGCGTCGGTCTCGGCGCTTGAAAACCACCCGTGATCACCCCTTCTCAGCCAGCCGCGGTCGCGGTTTTGGTCCGGTCCCGATAACGTTCGACCGCTGCAACGTCGCTTTCCGCCTCAAGCATCAGCATGAGCGAATGCAGCTGTTCAAGGTCGCGCAGTTCGACATTGATCAGAAGGCGGTAAAAATCCGGTTTGCGATCGACAAACTCGAGGTTCGAGATATTGGCCTTTTTCTCGCCGATCAATGTGCAAATACGCCCCAGAACCCCGGCATCGTTGCCAATGGTCAGATCCAGCGTCGCGCCATAGACGGCCGGGTGCGTGCCCGAGTGCCAGTGCAGATCGACCCACCGGTCAGGTTCGCCTTCGAACTCGCTGAGCCGGTCGCAATCGATGGCATGCACGACCACACCCTTGCCCCGATAGGTGATGCCAACGATACGTTCCCCCGGCAGCGGCTGACAGCAGGGTGCCCGGTCGAACTTCTGTCCCGGCTCCAGGCCAATCACCGCACGACGCAGCGGAATGGCGTCGCCATCGTCCTTGGCAAGTTCGGGATAGACGGCCTGAACCACCTCATGTGCGGTCAGTTCGGCGCTGCCAAGGCGGGCCAGCAGCTCGTGCCGGTCTTTCAGGCGCAGGTGCTTTGCCGCGGTATCGAGCGCCTTGTCGGTCGCCTTGCGGCCCACGTGCTCGAACCCGGAACGGGCCAGCTCCTTGCCCAGCTTGATGAATCGCTCCCGATCCACCTCGCGAAGGGCGCGGCGAATGGCGGTACGGGCTTTGCCGGTGACTGCAATCTCCAACCACGTGACCTGTGGCGTCTGACCATCGGCGGTGATGATGTCCACGGACTGGCCATTCTTGAGCCGCGTCCAGAGTGGAACGCGGATACCGTCAACCTTGGCCCCGACACAGGCGTGACCGATCCGGGTGTGAATGGCATAGGCAAAATCGATCGGCGTCGCGCCACGCGGCAGCTTCACCACGTCGCCCTTGGGGGTGAAACAGAACACCTGGTCCGAATACATTTCCAGCTTGACGGCTTCGAGGAAGTCTTCGTGATCTTCCTCGTTGTCGAACTGCTCGGTCAGGTTGGAAATCCATTTGGCCGGGTCGACGGCGAACGGGTTCTCGGTGCGCACACCGTCGCGATAGGACCAGTGCGCCGCGACCCCGGTTTCGGCCACGTCGTGCATCTGGCGGGTGCGGATCTGCACCTCGACCCGTTTGCCGTCCCGGCCCGAAACCGTGGTGTGGATCGAGCGGTAACCGTTCGATTTGGGCTGGCTGATATAGTCCTTGAACCGCCCCGGCACCGCGCGCCAGCGCTGGTGGATGGCCCCCAGCGTTCGATAGCAGTCTTCCTCGGTCCGGGTGATGATGCGGAACCCATAGATGTCGGACAGGCGCGAGAAACCCTGATCCTTTTCCTGCATCTTGCGCCAGATCGAATAGGGTTTCTTGGCGCGGCCGAACACCTCGGCCTCGATGCCCACTTTCTCCAGCTCGTGCCGCATGTCGCCGGTGATGCGGTGGATCACGTCGCCGGTTTCGCGTTGCAAAGTGATAAAGCGACGGATGATCGACTGGCGGCCTTCGGGGTTGAGAACACGGAAAGCCAGGTCTTCCAGTTCCTCGCGCATCCATTGCATACCCATCCGGCCCGCAAGCGGTGCGTAGATATCCATCGTCTCGCGCGCTTTGATCACCTGTTTTTCAGGACGCATCGCCTTGATCGTGCGCATGTTGTGCAAACGGTCGGCCAGCTTGACCAGGATCACGCGCAAGTCCTTGGACATGGCCATGAACAGCTTGCGGAAATTCTCGGCCTGCTTGGTCTCGCGGCTGGACAGTTGCAGATTGGTCAGCTTGGTGACGCCGTCGACCAGTTTGGCGACCTCATCCCCGAACAGGTCGGACACCTTGCCATAGTTGGCCTTGGTGTCCTCGATCGTGTCGTGAAGCAGCGCCGTGATGATGGTCGCATCGTCCAGACGCTGTTCGGTCAGGATGGCGGCAACGGCAACGGGATGGGTGAAATAGGGCTCGCCGGAATGGCGGAACTGCCCTTCGTGCATCTGCTGGCCAAATTCATAGGCCAGCGCAACGCGGTCAGCATTCGTCTTGGGATTGTAGTTGCGGACCAGCGCAATCAGATCGTCAGCAGAAATCATCCGGTCCGCACCTTCGTCTTCAGGGCTTACCCCTGCCCTTGAGCCTCCATCAGAGCGCGCAGGAGCTTCTCTTCGGACATGTCGTCCATGGCGGGTTTGTCCGTTTCGGCACCCATCAGCAGCGCCATTTGATCTTCTTCGGGCTCGTCAACCTCGATCTGGGTCTGGTTGGCCTCGATCAGGCGCTCGCGCAGTTCGTCCGCGCTTTGGGTTTCGTCGGCGATCTCACGCAGAGACACGACAGGGTTCTTGTCGTTGTCGCGGTCAACGGTAATCGCTGCACCGGCGGAAATCTCACGCGCCCGATGGGCGGCGAGCATCACCAGCTCGAACCGGTTTGGAACCTTGTCTACGCAATCTTCAACCGTCACGCGGGCCATGGGGCGCTCTCCGTTTCTGAATCCATGTCAGGAAGGGGTTTATCTAAGCGCGAATCCGCGCCTTGACAAGCAGGAAATGCTGCATTTGCACGGATCACAGCGCCGTGACCGCCGCAACCTCTTCCGCGGGAAGGGTCTGGATCATCTCGCAGACCGTGCGACCCAGAACCGGATGACGCCAGTCGGGCACGATATCGGCCATCGGCACCAGGACAAAGGCGCGATCCTGAAGGCGCGGATGCGGCAAGATCAACTGATCCGGTGCCTCTTGCCTTTGCGCGTCGGTCGGCAGGGTCAGCCAGCGATCAAACGTGGCGCGATCCGGCAGGATCTGATCCTGGAAACAGACCAGATCCAGATCCAGCGTCCGCATTCCCCAACGCTGCACCCGTTCGCGCCCGAATTCCTGTTCCACGTCGTGCAACATCTGCAACAGCTGCGACGGAGATTTCTCGGTTGCAATCAGCGCCGCGGCATTCACATAATCCGGGCCGGCCCCGGCGGGAAAGCACGGCGTGGCAAAAAAACGACTGACAGAGCGAATCACCACATCGTGACGCGATAACGCGTCAAGCGCGTTCTGAAGTGTTACAGCGGGACTATTTCCTCTCAAATCGAGATTTGCACCCAGTGCAACAACGGCATTTGGCATGGATTTGCTCATGTGATACCCTACATTCGACCCATTGCATACTTGCGATAATCGACAGAAGTTCTAATTATAGGCGTACCAGCGCGCGTCATTTTATCACTCACTCACTCACGTAACGCGGCACGCACTGGATTATACCGGAAGGGAACATTTATGTTTTATAAAGACGAACGGCTAGCGCTGTTCATCGACGGCTCGAATCTTTATGCTGCGGCAAAAGCACTCGGTTTTGACATTGACTACAAACTTCTGCGGCAGGAATTCATGCGCCGCGGCAAGCTTCTTCGGGCCTTCTACTATACAGCGCTGCTGGAAAACGACGAGTATTCGCCGATCCGTCCATTGGTTGACTGGCTGCATTACAACGGCTTCACCATGGTCACCAAACCGGCCAAGGAATACACCGACAGCATGGGGCGTCGGAAAGTCAAAGGAAATATGGATATCGAGCTTACAGTCGATGCCATGGAACTGGCGCCGCGCGTCGATCATATCGTGCTGTTCTCGGGTGATGGGGATTTCCGCCCGTTGATCGCCAGCCTGCAACGGCAGGGTGTGCGCGTATCGGTGGTTTCGACCATCCGCAGCCAACCGCCGATGATCTCGGACGAACTGCGCCGCCAGGCCGACAATTTCATCGAGCTGGAAGATCTGCGCGATGTCATCGGTCGCCCGCCGCGTGAAATGCCGACGGAGCATCGCAGCGTCGCTGTTGCCAGCAACAGCTGACAAGGCGACAAGCCTGTCACGATGGGGAAAATTTGCGCGGTCAGGACATCAGTCCTGGCCGCGCTTCTTTAACAAGGTACAGGTGCTTAAACATCACCTGATTAGCAACGATTCGTGTCAGATGAATGACGATGTCCTGTCTGGACCAAGGCCGGGAAAAGACTTACCTGTGCCGTAAGGAGACAGCCTGATGAAAAAGCCGCCACTGACACTTTACCTTGCCGCCCCACGCGGGTTCTGCGCCGGTGTGGACCGTGCCATCAAAATCGTTGAGATGGCTTTGCAGAAATGGGGCCCACCGGTCTATGTGCGCCACGAGATCGTGCACAACAAATTCGTTGTCGATGGCCTTCGCGCCAAAGGGGCCGTTTTCGTCGAGGAATTGCAGGAATGCCCCGATGACCGCCCGGTGATCTTTTCCGCCCACGGGGTGCCGAAATCCGTTCCCGCCGAGGCTGCCCAGCGCGAGATGATCTATGTGGACGCCACCTGCCCCCTGGTCTCGAAGGTGCATGTCGAGGCGCAGCGCCACGCGGACGCCGGGTTGCAGATGATCATGATCGGCCACAAGGGCCACCCCGAAACCGTGGGCACCATGGGGCAGTTGCCCGAGGGCGATGTGCTGCTGGTCGAGACCGTGGACGACGTGGCCACGGCGCAGGTGCGCGACCCGGATAAGCTGGCCTTTGTCACCCAAACCACCCTTTCGGTCGATGACACCAAGGATATCATCGCGGCCCTTCAGGCCCGGTTCCCGGCGATTGTCGGCCCACACAAAGAAGACATCTGCTATGCCACGACCAACCGGCAGGAGGCGGTGAAGGCCGTGGCCCCCAAGGCTGATGCCTTGCTGGTTGTGGGCGCGCCGAACTCATCGAACTCGCGCCGCCTTGTCGAGGTTGCCTCGCGCGAGGGGTGTCAGTACGCGCAGCTGGTCCAGCGTGCCACCGAGATTGACTGGCGCGCGCTCGAGGGTATCTCGACCGTGGCTGTCACCGCAGGCGCGTCCGCCCCGGAAGTTCTGGTGAATGAGGTGGTCGAAGCGTTCGGCGCGCATTATGATGTCACCGTCGAGCCGGTCGAGACCGCCATTGAAAACGTCGAGTTCAAAGTCCCCCGCGTGTTGAGGCAACCGGCGTGAACGGAGTGCCGAAAGCGCCGCTCTGTCTGGGACTGGCGGGACTGATCCCGTTTGTCTGGGGCGCCCTGACCTATCTGAACAGCGACCTGAATGCCTGGGGCGCGCAAACCTTTGGCCCGCGTTTCGTGGGGCCGTATGTACAGCTGTTCTATGGATCGGTCATCCTCAGCTTCATGTCCGGCGTTCTCTGGGGCTTTGCCACCAGGACGTCGGGCAGCAAGGCGGCGCTGTGCTATCTGTTGTCGGTTCTGCCTGCTCTTTGGGCCTTTGCCATGACAGGTGGCGGGCCGATCAACGCGGGCACCAATCTGATGTACGGGTTCGCGGGCCTGCTGCTGCTGGACGCCCTGTTTTCCTATTGGCGGCTGACGCCGGTCTGGTGGATGCGGTTGCGTATCCTGCTGACTGCCGTTGTTTTGGCCAGCCTTGCAGTCGGAGTGTACCTGTGACCGATGAACGTACGATCACCGCTTATACCAACAGGGTGGCGGAATATCTGAACATCCCCCTACCACCCGAACAGCTTGAGGCCCGTCAGGCTTTCGCCGATGCGGTTGGCGCAGGTGGGAATGTGCTGGATCTGGGGTCCGGACCCGGATCGGACAGTAGCTTTCTGATGCGTCAGGGGCTGAAGGTTCGGGCGCTGGATGCCACACCGGCCTTTGTCGAACATGCCCGCGAGAACGGAGTGGACGCGCATCTGGGTACGTTTGACGACGTCACAGAGACCGCCAAATATGACGGCATTTACGCCAGCTTTTCCCTGCTGCACGCGCCGCGTGCTGATTTCCCGGGTCATCTGAAAGCGATCCACACGGCTCTGAAACCCGGAGGGCAACTGTTTCTGGGGATGAAGCTGGGCACCGGTGAACATCGAGACGAACTGGATCGCTACTACACCTATTACACTGAGGCCGAGATCACGGACGCCCTGCACGCGGCAGGGTTCACGATTGATCGCGCAGTCCATGGCATGGGCAAAGGCCTGGCCGGATCGTATGACGGGTTCATTCTGGTGTTCGCCCATGCCTGAATTGTTTGCCTATACGGACGGTGCCTGTTCCGGAAACCCGGGCCCCGGAGGCTGGGGCGTGCTGCTGCGCGCGATGGACGGGGACAGGGTTCTGAAAGAACGTGAGCTGAACGGGGGCGAGGCCGAGACGACCAACAACCGGATGGAATTGCTGGCCGCCATCAGCGCGCTTGAAGCGCTGGAGCGACCGTCAAGGATTACCGTCGTCACCGACAGCGCCTATGTGAAGAACGGCGTCACCGGCTGGATTTTCGGTTGGAAACGCAACGGCTGGAAAACCTCGAACAAGAAACCGGTCAAGAATGTTGATCTTTGGCAGCGTCTGGATGAGGCGCAGGAACGGCATGATGTGACATGGGAGTGGGTCAAAGGGCACGCAGGCCACCCCGAGAATGAAAAAGCTGATGAGCTGGCTCGGGCCGGCATGGCGCCGTTCAAACCGAAAAAGGCACAGGCGTGACCGCGCTGACGCTGCTTGACTATGCCTCGGTTCTGATCTTCGCGTTGACAGGGGCACTGGTGGCCAGCCGTGCCCAGCTGGATCTGGTGGGATTTGCCTTCATGGCCTGCCTGACCGCCGTCGGGGGCGGTACGGTGCGCGACCTGTTGCTGGATCGTCACCCGATCTTTTGGGTCGGGCAGCCGAATTACATCCTGATCGCAGTCGCGGCGTCGGTCCTGGTGTTCTTTACCGCACATCTGGTGGAAAGCCGCTATAACTGGCTGGTCTGGCTGGACAGTTTTGCACTGTCAGTGGCCGTCGCGGCCGGAACCGGCGCGGCGTTGTCGCTGGATCAGTCCGGGATCATTGTCGTTTTGATGGGTGTGACGACCGGATGCCTGGGCGGGCTGATGCGCGATGTGGTCTGCAACGAAGTGCCGCTGGTGCTGAAACAGGGCGAGCTTTATGTGTCCTGCGCTTTCACAGGTGCCCTGACGGCAGTGCTGGCTGCCAGATTGGGGGCAGAGCCTGCGTTTTCTCTGGCTCTCTGCGCCCTGGTGTGCTGGGCGTTGCGCGCCGGGTCGTTGATGTTTGGCTGGCAATTGCCGGTCTACAAAAGCCGGCCGCCGCGCAATTGAGCCCGATAGTGGACGCCAAAGCGGCTGGCTGATACCCCTTTTGAAAGCACAGCCCGGAGGCCAACGTGACATTCAGACTTGCATCCATCACAGCATGCCTGGCCCTGCTCGCCTCATGCGGCGCGTATTACACCCCTGTCAGTTTTGTTGCGCAGGGCGACCAGATCATCGCCTCGGGCACGATTGACGAGACAACGCTGTCTGCCTTTGAGGAAGTGACGGCCCAAAACCCCGAAGCCCGCACTCTGATTCTGCAATACATTGAAGGATCGGTTGATGATGACGCCAATGTCATCTTCGCCCGCGAAGTGCACAGGGCCGGGTTCGATACCGTTGTTCCATCGAACGGTCTGGTGGCCAGCGGGGGCACCGATCTGTTCCTGGCCGGAAACCGCCGCGAGCTGCAACCGGGGGCCTGTGTCGGTGTCCACAGCTGGGCCGGGTCGGGTCTGGTGGCGACCGATTTGCCCGAGGACGATCCCGAACATGACCGATACCTGGACTATTTCAAGGATATCGGTGTGGATGAAGAGTTTTATTGGTACACCCTGTTTGCTGCCCCGGCCGACAGCATCCACTGGATGACCGCCGCCGAGGCGAACCGGTTCGATTTGACTACCAGGGGCGCTCCGGCACTTGGGTCTGCGACGGTGTGCGACGAACGGTAAGTCAGCCGTTCAGCAAGCGCGCGCCGATTTCCTTGACGAATTTCGCGGCCACCATCGCCGTCATGCCATAGGGGTCGCGATGCGGGTTGAGCTCGACGATATCCGCCCCGACCAGCTGACCTTTGAACCGGTGGATCAGGTCGATAACCTCGCGCGTGCTCAGCCCACCAGGTTCATGGTGCGAGACGCCCGGGGCAAAGGCCGGGTCCAGCGCATCCAGATCAAGTGACAGGTAGACCGGGCCATCGAATGAAATCTGCAAGTCGGGGCGCCAGTTGCGCATGTCGATCACCTCGACGCCGAACTTGTCGGCCTGTTCGCGCTGATGGGCGTTCATGGTGCGGATGCCGACCTGCACCAGCCGCTTGACCGGGCAGCTCTCCATCACCCGGGCAAAGGGGCAGCCATGGCCGAGCGGTCCGATATCCTGCGTGTCGTACAAATCCGGGTGGCTGTCGATATGCAGGATGTTCAGGCCTTCGTACCAGTCGGCATGGGCCTTGATCAGCGGATAGGCCACGGAATGGTCGCCGCCCAGCGACAACAGGCGCGCGCCGGTAGCGATCCGTTTCGCCGCTTCGGCCTCGATCCGGTCTATCGGCTCCTGCCCGCGCATTTCAAACACATCCAAATCGCCGGTATCCCGGAATTGGGCACTTGCACCCAGATCTGTGCCATCCTCGGCCGTCAGGTTGGCCGCGCCGGAATGCAGCGCCTCGCGGATGCGTCCGGGGGCGAAGGCCGGCCCTTGCAGGAACGAGGAATGCAGATCCAAAGGAATGCCCATCAGGGCAACATCTCCCGGCTTCAAATCATACGGCATCATCATTCCCCTTTTTCGTTGAATGCGATCTGGACGGAGGAAAGACGCCGGGTCAAGGGGTTAGCGGCGCAGGTAGGTCTGCCAGATCCAGATCACCAGCAATGCGCCCAGAACCGCGCCCGCAAAGCCCGACATCCAGCCAGCGTCGGGTATCAGAGACCACAGAAGGGGCCCACCGATCATAGCCCCAACAATACCGATCAGCATCGCCGTCGGGATCAACCTAGCGAGCAAAACTTCAAGCGTAGCTTGGATGATGATCAGGGCGACGATGGGCATGTCATTTCCTCCAATGCGTCGGCACGATGATCAGCGCGCCGACAGACGAGATCACCGCATCCAGACCCGGAGGGCCAAAGCTGATGCCGAACATGATGCGGATGAAGTAGAACAGGAACGCCCCGCCCACGCAGATGATGATGGACTGCAAATAGCCGTTATGGGTGAAACCGGTCTGTTCGGACAGATACCCGACGATCCCGGCAATCACGACAGTGCCCATCATCACCATGAACATATGGCTTTACTCCGAAGACATCCGGGTGCCGATCGGGATTGGCCAGCCCCGCTGGAACGTTTTCCTATCCTGCGCGCCTTTGCCCGCCCTTTGCAAGCGCAGCAGCTCTATGGCGCCCTGCCCGCAAGCCACATACAGATCGTCATTCAGAACCTCGCCCGGCGCACCCTGCCCTTGGGCCAGACGCGAAGCGAGGAGTTTTACCCGGTTGCCGTCGATCTCGGTCCAGGCCCCGGGAAAGGGCGACAGGCCGCGGATCTGCCGATCGACCTCGACCGCGGGGCGCGACCAGTCCACGCGGGCCTCGGACTTGTCGATCTTTGCGGCATAGGTGACACCAATCTCGGGCTGCGGATCAGGGGTCAGGCCGGGCAGCTTTGCCAACGCCTCAACAATCAAGGCCGCGCCCATCGCCGAGAGCCGGTCATGCAGTTCCGCAGTGGTTTCCTCGGGCCCGATATCAGTGGCCTGCCGCAACAGAACGGGGCCGGTATCAAGGCCCGCCTCCATTTGCATGATACAGATGCCGGTTTGCGCATCGCCCGCCATGATCGCGCGGTGGATCGGAGCCGCCCCGCGCCAGCGCGGCAACAGGCTGGCATGAATGTTCAGGCAGCCATGAGCCGGCGCATCGAGGATGGGCTGCGGCAGGATCAGCCCATAAGCCACAACCACCGCCACATCCACGTTCAGTGCCGCAAAACTGTCCTGTTCCTCGGCCGGTTTCAGCGAGGTTGGGTGACGCACGTCCAGACCCAGCGCCAGGGCACGCGCGTGAACCGGCGTCGGGCGATCCTTCTTGCCCCGCCCCGCCGGGCGCGGGGGCTGGCAATAGACGGCGGCGATCTCATGCCCGGCCTCGACCAGTGCATCCAGAACCGGCACCGAGAAGTCCGGGGTTCCCATGAAAACAACGCGCATCTTTACCCCTGTTTTTTGGCTTTGCGCAGCAGCATGTCGCGTTTGACCTTGCTGAGCCGGTCAAAATACATCCGGCCATTCAGATGGTCGATCTGATGCTGGACACTGGTGGCCTCGATGCCGACAAAATCGCGACGGTCCACCATCCCCTGTTCGTTCAGGAATTTGACAGTCACCGCACGCGGGCGTTTTATCGTGGCCGACACGCCCGGCAGGTTCGGACTGGCCTCTTCATGTTCACGCAGTTCGATCGAGCTGTGCAGGATTTCCGGGTTCGCCAGACGCACGGCCTTGCCCCGCTCGGCCGACCCATCGACCACGGCCAGGCGCAACATCACTCCGATCTGCGGCGCGGCCAGACCGACACCGGGCATGGCCTCCATCGTGTCTATCATGTCCTGCCAAATCCGGCGAATGTCATCGGTGATTTCAGTCACCTCATCCGCCTTTGTGCGCAAGCGTTTGTCAGGCCAGGGCAGACAGGTGCGGACGGTCATGCGCGCGCCCGTTCACGCTTGAGCTTTTGCATCTTGCGGGTAATCATCTGCCGTTTCAGCGGTTTGAGGTAATCGATGAACAGCTTGCCGTTCAGATGGTCGATTTCATGCTGCACACAAGTGGCCCAAAGCCCATCGAAAGTCTCCTGTTGCAGGTTTCCCTTCTCGTCCATCCATGTGACATCGACCACCTTGGGGCGGGTCACTTCGGCATATTGATCCGGGATCGACAGGCATCCTTCCTCGTACACATTGGTTTCCTCGGAAGAGGCGATGACCTCGGGGTTGAACATGATCAGCGGGCGCGGGGTCTCGCCTTCCTCCTTGACGCAATCCAGCACGATCAGCCGTTCCAGCACACCGATCTGCGGCGCGGCAAGGCCAATCCCGGGTGCGTCATACATGGTTTCCAGCATGTCGTCAGCCAGCGTGCGCAGCGCGTCCGTCAGGTCGGGCACAGGCGCGCAGACCTTTTTCAGGCGGGGATCGGGATGGATCAGGATAGTGCGTTTCATGAGGCTGATTTAGGCCATCCCGCCCCGCGCCGCAACGCCCCCCTTGCACCTGCCTGAATTGCGGTTAGCTTTCGGTCGAGAAAATGGAGCAGACATGACTTTCAACGACCTGATCGACCGCCGGGGCACCAACAGTTCAAAATGGGACAAGATGGAGATGCTGTATGGCGTCTCGCCCGAGGACGGTCTGGCCATGTGGACGGCCGATTCCGATTACCAAACGGCACCCTGCGTGATCGAGGCCGTGCGCAAAGCCGCAGATCACGGCGTTTTCGGCTATTCATGGATGCACCCGGACTATCTGGCCTCGGTTCAATGGTGGATGAAAACCCGCCATGATTGGGAAATCGACACGGATTGGATTCTGACCACTCAGGGCTTGGGCAATGCAATCGCCCTGTCGCTGGATGTCTGGACCGATCCCGGTGATGGCATCGTGATCTTCACCCCCGTTTACCATGAGTTTGCCCACAAGGTGAACAAATCGGGCCGCCGGGTCGTGGAATGCCCTTTGGTGCGGGACGGGGAAAGTTATGGCCTTGATCTGGACGACGCCCAGTCCCGGCTGGACGGGTCCGAGAAAATGCTGCTGTGGTGTTCGCCGCAAAACCCGTCAGGTCGCGTCTGGGCGCCCGAGGAGTTGCAGGCCGTGGCCGCGTTTGCCGAACGGAACGGTTTGATCCTGGTATCGGACGAGATTCACCACGATCTGGTCTACCCCGGCGCCAAATTTGTGCCGATGGATGTGGCGGCCCCGGATGCACGCCCGTGGACCGTGACGCTGACTGCGGCATCGAAGACCTTCAACATCGCCGGGCAGCGGACCGGCAACATGATCATTCCCGATCCCAAATTGCGTGCGGCCATGAAGCAACGGCTGCAAACGTTGGATTATGATCCCGGTGCGTTGGGCGTGGCGATGATCACCGCCGCCTACAGCCCCGAAGGGGCCGAATGGGTAGATGCCCAGATCGCGCATCTGGAGGAAAACCGGCGTCTGTTCGATCAGACCATCGCCGAGATTCCGGGGCTCTGGTCGATGCCCTTGCAGGCGACCTATCTGGCCTGGGTCGATTTCTCGGGCACCGGCATGGATCACGCTGAGTTTGTGCGTCGATTGCGCGAGGACGCGCGGATCGCAACATCGTCAGGTCCGGGTTTTGGCACTGGAGGAGAAACGTTTGAACGGTTCAACCTGGCCACGCAACGGGCGCGGGTCGAGGAAGCTTGCCAGCGGCTGAAACAAGCCTTCGGGGATCTGCAATAAGTACGTGCCGGCCAGGGCTTGCAAGCCCTGCCCTGTTTTCACAGGTGCCGGTTGACTTGGCTGAGTCCGCTTTGGCCCGCGCGTGCCTGTCTTTAGGCTGGCACCGCTGGCCTTTGGCGTCGACCAAAGCCTGGGCCAAATCGGAACACCGGTTGAAATTCGCCCCTAGTCGTCATGCCCCAGCAGGGCGATCGGCGCATCGGGCGCGCGGTAAAAGTCAAGCGGCGCGCTGTCATGGGTCGCCGTGCTGCGTTTGAATTCGTACCGCATCTCACCGCCTTCATCCTCGTCCGCGACGATGAGGCATTGGTAGAGGTGGTTGGCCCCGTCAAAGATATCGACAAGCCCGCGCAGGCGCGGCGTGGTTTCCGCCTCGACCGTAAAACCGTCTTTCCACAATTTGAGTATTTTGTAAGTATTGTCGCCCATCTCCACCCGTAAACGGCTGGCTTTTTTCAATGTGGCGATTCGGGCCGCGTCCAACTCGGCGCGTATTTCCTTTGAAACATAGGTACTCATAAATCCGTTCCCCCGTGAATGACTTCTATTGTGCGGGATAAGTTGTAAAAATCCAGTGAAGCACGTCACAGACTGCGATCCGGCCAAGGTTTGTTGCGCAGAAATCCCGGCCTTTGCTGTGCGCGTGTGCAGAGGGTTTGCGCGGGCGCTCGCATAGGCAGGTGCAGGCTCTGGCCCTATGTTTTTTGGAACGCACATGCGGAGGAAAAGATATGGGCCTGCTGGTCGACGGAAAATGGCACGACACCTGGTATGATACCAAATCCACGGGCGGTGCATTCCAGCGCAGCGCCGCGCAGTTTCGCAATTGGTTGACAGCTGACGGCGCGGCGGGGCCATCAGGCAAAGGTGGGTTCAAAGCAGAACCCGGGCGCTATCACCTTTATGTCAGCTATGCCTGCCCCTGGGCCCATCGCACGCTGATTTTTCGCCAGCTGAAAGGGCTGAGCGATCTGATTTCGGTGTCGGTCGTGCATCCGGACATGCTGGATCAGGGTTGGACCTTTGAAACAGACGCTCATGGCGCGACGGGAGACGACCTTTACGGGCTGGGCTTTGCGCACCAGATCTATACCAAAGCCGATCCAGCCTATTCGGGGCGCGTGACCGTGCCGATCCTGTGGGACAAGCGGCAGGAAACCATCGTGTCGAACGAAAGCTCGGAAATCATCCGCATGTTCAATTCGGCCTTCAACGGGATCACCGGCAATACCGATGATTATTGGCCCGAAGCGATGCGCGATGAAATCGAAGAGGTCAACGCGCGCATCTATTCAGACGTCAACAACGGCGTCTACAAGTCTGGCTTTGCCACCTCGCAAGCGGCCTACGACGCCGCCGTGGGCCCGTTGTTCGACACGCTGGACTGGCTGGAAGATCGTCTGGCCCGGAACCGTTACCTGATGGGGGATCGAATCACCGAGGCTGACTGGCGGCTGTTTACGACGCTGATCCGCTTTGATCCGGTCTATCACCTGCACTTCAAATGCAACAAGCGGCGCCTGATCGATTACCCGAATCTATGGGCCTTTACGCGTGAACTGTACCAATGGCCCGGCGTGGCCCCCACGGTGAACATGAACCATATCGTGCGCCACTATCACTACAGCCATGACAGCATCAATCCGCACCGGATCATTCCGGTGAACCCGGTGCTGGATTACACAGAACCGCACCGCCGCGATCAGCGCCCTGCTGCGTAATGCTCGACCATCGCCGCCAGATCCTCTGGCGGTGTTTCGCTTTGCACATAAGCACAGGCGTTCGGGCTGTGGGCAAATATCGATCCATCCGAGAAGAAGGTGGTGTTGGTAACAAAGATCACCCGCGCCTGGGGGCGGCGATAGCTTGCAAAATCGGCCACGGCCAATGCGCTGCCGGTTTCCAGAACCAGATCCAGCACGATGATTTCGAAATCCGTGCCGTACAGCGCTAGAATGGCGGCTTCCTGCGTCTCGACCAGCGTGACCTCGGCGCCCTGCCGTTCCAGATGCCTTTTCCAGACCCGACCAAGGTCGGGATTACTCTCAACAATCAGAACTTTCATTTGCAACAACCTCGGCACTTGGTATGGTGAGTGGTGCCGACCCCCATGGTCCGTGATCTCGTTATTTCCTTAACAAAGTGTTAACAGCAGCCCCACAGCTCCGTGAACAGGCGGATTTGCTTGTGTAAGAGGCGAAAATCCGCTTGAAGCGGGCCAAAAGCGGTAATTTCTCGCAGAGAGAGCAGATGAACACATTGGATGAAAGTCTGAATCCACGCGCGGTTCGTGACCATGGCGGCGGGTTGGACAAAGCGATTGTCAAATACGGCGGGCAACGCACCGACTGGATCGATCTGTCCACCGGCATCAATCCCCATGCCTATCCCGTGTCCGGCCTGACGGCCGGGGATTGGGCCGAATTGCCGGATCACGGGGCGTTTGAACGGCTCAGCGGTGCCGCGCGCCGGTTCTGGAACGTGCCGCAGCGTGCCGCGATCCTGCCCGCGCCCGGAGCGTCGGCCATCATCGCGCGTCTGCCGGCTCTGACCGCGACGGGTACGGTACAGATCACGCCACCCACCTATAACGAACACGCCGCCGCCTTTTCGGCGCAGGGATGGAAGGTACGGCAAGACGCGCCGAGCGACGCCCGCGTGATCGTACATCCGAACAACCCGGACGGACGTATCTGGCAGGAAAGCGACGTATCGGCACCACTTACCGTGATTGACGAAAGCTTTTGCGACGTCATGCCGGACAAGTCCTTGATCCAATTGGCAGACCGCCCCGGCGCGATCGTGCTGAAGAGTTTTGGCAAATTCTGGGGGCTGGCCGGGGTAAGACTGGGGTTTGCCATCGGACGGCCGGATATGATCAGCCGGTTGAACGATCTGACCGGTCCTTGGTCGGTATCAGGCCCGGCCTTGCGGATCGGCACACAGGCTTTGATGGACAACCGTTGGGCGGACGCCACGCGTGCGCGTTTGGCTGACGAGGCCTCAAGGCTGGATGCGCTGGTCACGAGAAAGGGGGCCAAGGTGATCGGCGGCACCAGCCTGTTCCGACTTTATCAGGTCGACAACGCCACCCATTGGCAAGGTCGTCTGGCACAATCCCATATCTGGAGCCGCATCTTCCCCTATTCTGAAACCTATCTGCGCCTTGGGCTCCCGCCCGAGGATGGATGGAACAGGTTGGAGGCCGCCCTGTGAGCCTTGGCCTGATGCTGGTCTGTGCCATGTGTCTTGACGCAGCGCTGGGGGAACCCGACTGGCTCTGGTCGCGCGTCAGGCATCCGGCGGTGATGATCGGCAACCTGATCGGCTGGCTGGATACACGCCTGAACCACGGGGCCCAGCGCCGGTCAAAAGGGGTGGGTGTGCTTATCGTGCTGGTTTGCGGCGCAGGGGTGCTTGGGTGGGGTTTGTCCCTGTTGGGGCCAGTGGTTGAAATCCTGGTCTGCGCGATCCTGCTGGCGCAAAAATCGTTGGTCGCCCACGTGCGTGCCGTGGGCGAAGGGTTGATGGCCTCGCTGTCAGAGGGGCGGGCACGGGTGGCCATGATCGTCTCGCGCGATACACGGGACATGACCGAGGCACAGGTGGCACGCTCGGCCATCGAAAGCGCCGCTGAAAACCTAAGTGACGGCGTCATCGCGCCTGCTTTCTGGTTTCTGATTGCCGGGTTGCCGGGGCTGCTGGTCTACAAGGCGGTGAACACGGCCGACAGCATGATCGGGTATCGCAATGAAACGTACCGCGCGTTTGGCTGGGCTGCGGCCCGGTTCGACGACCTGCTGAACCTGATCCCGGCCCGCCTGACCTGCGTGATGATCGTGGCGCTGTCGGGCCAGTGGTCGCGCTGGCGCGAAATCTTGGCAGATGCGCACCGTCACATCTCGCCCAATGCGGGCTGGCCCGAGGCCGCCATGGCCCGCGCCTTGAACGTCGCCCTGGCCGGGCCGCGCAGCTATGACGGCAAGGTGCGGGATCTGGCATGGGTCAATGGCAATGCTCAGCGCGAGATCGGAGCTTTGGACATTTTCCGCGCATGTCGCATGTTGTGGCGTGTTTGGGGGCTTGCGCTTGGGCTCGTGTCGGTGTCGGTTGGGATCGACCTGATTTACTGACGGACATTTGTCATGCGTTTTCTTTCCGGCCTGATCGCCGCCACCCTGTTTGCCCAACCTGTCCTGGCCCAATGTGGCGGTGGCTTCAATTCCTTTGTCAAAGGGCTAAAGGCCGAGGCCGTGCAGCAAGGCTTTGACAAATCCACCGTGAACGCATTTTTCAAAGGCGTGCAGCAGGACAGCGCCGTGATGAAGGCCGATCGGGCGCAGGGGGTGTTTCAGAAACCCTTTATCGAGTTTTCCCGACGGCTGATTTCGCAAAACCGGATCGAACGCGGGCAAGCGATGTCGCGCAAATACGATGCGGTGTTTGACCGGATCGAAAAGCAATACGGAATCTCACGCGGGGTGTTGCTGGCCTTCTGGGCGTTCGAGACAGATTACGGATCATTTCAGGGCGACTTCAACACCCGCAATGCGCTGGTGACTTTGGCCCATGACTGCCGTCGCCCCGACCTGTTCCGCCCTCAAATCTTCGCCGCCATCGAACTTTATCAGAATGGTGATTTCGACCCGGCCCGCACAACGGGCGCATGGGCTGGAGAAATCGGTATGGTCCAGATGCTGCCGCGGGACATTCTGGAAAACGGTGTCGATGGTGACGGCGACGGGCATGTCCGCCTGAAAACCTCGGCCCCCGATGCGCTGATGTCCGGGGCCAAGATGCTGTCGCATCTGGGCTGGCGCGCAGGCGAACCGTGGTTGCAAGAGGTCACAGTGCCCGCGCAGATGGACTGGTCGCTGTCCGGCCCCGGCAAGCCCCGGTCGGTGGCCGATTGGCAGGCCATGGGCGTTCAGGCACGCGGCGGGTCGCTGGCAAACCTGCCCGCCTCGCTGATCCTGCCCCAGGGGCACAAGGGTCCTGCCTTTCTGGCCTATCCCAACTTCGACGTCTATTTCGAATGGAACCAGAGCTTTGTCTATGTATTGACCGCCGCCTATTTCGGGACACGTCTGGAAGGGGCACAGATCTATGATGCCGGCAATCCCGCACAGGGTCTGAACGGTGCACAGATGAAGCAGCTGCAAAGCAAGCTTCAGGCCAAAGGGTATGACATTGGCAAGGTCGACGGGATCCTGGGCGCTGGCACGCGGGCAGCCGTGCAGGCGGAACAGAAGCGGCTTGGCCTGCCTGCGGATGCGTGGCCGACAGTGGATCTGCTAAACCGGCTTTAGGCGGCAACCACTCTTACGCGACCCATTCCCGTTGCTGCAAAACACAAGGCGCAAAGGCGCGCGTCGTCACCGCGGCACCCTCGGTTTCGATTGCCGTGTTGGGTTGTATCTCGAGCCACCCCTCGTTGTTGGCATCCAGTGGCTCGGACGAAATGATGATACCGTCTTTGCAGGCCTTGTAGTGCAAGCTGGGCGCAAACCGATCCGAGGCATAACGGGCCGCAAAAACCCGTTTGCCGTCCGACCAGCAGGCGGCAAACCGAAGATAGGGTAATGCTCCGCTGCGCCTGGAAAGGGCTTCGACCCGACCGACCGCACGGGCCATTGCACCCACAGGATCGGCGTCCAGCCCTTCGCCATGAGCGATGAGAAAGATCGCCTCGCTCTCGGTTGCGCCCATACGATGCTGGTACAGATGCGCCGGGATCATGGCATCAAGCTCTTGCCGGATTCGTTCATGACCCCCGGCCTGACCGTTATGCATGAAACTCCACCTGCCAACGCCGAAGGGGTGACAGTTGTTGCGCGAGGTCGCCGTACCCGTCGAGGCCCGTACATGGGCCAGAAACAGGCGAGATTTCGTGTGATGCGCCAATTGCTTCAGATTGGCATCAGACCACGCTGGATGAGTGTCCTTGTAAAAACACGGCGTGTCACGATCAGAATACCATGCCAGACCGAACCCATCCGCGTTTATCGGTGTTTTTCCGATCAATGCGTTTCGGCTTTGAATGACAAGCGATTGTTCTTGCTCGAGGACCAGTTCGTCCAGGTATCGCTGCTGCCCAACCCAAGCCAAAAATCGGCACATGTGCCTGTCTCCGTCCGTCAGTGAAGATTTCCGGGACGATACCACCTTGGCTATCAGGTTTTCTCCCATAGATCATCTGATTTGTCGGGTTTCGTCTATCAAATGCGCAGAAAATGCAAAACTTTCAGATCAAGTTCACTTGCTACGCACAGGATACCGATCGCCTTTTTCGTCAATCAGGATCAACCTGTCCCCGTTACGCACATACAAATCGCAACGGCTGAACCCGTTGCGGTAAGCGATGCACACGCTGCCATCATCAGCAATCTCGTAAGTTCCGAAGGCAGAATCTCCGCTTGCGTATGTATAGGAATAGGCACCCCCGGCCGAGAATTTGGCCTGTCCGTCGTCGTAAAAGGTCAGCGTCTGCCCCGCCAAAGCATCAAGCTCTGCGGCCGTAAGGGGTGTGTCCCCGGTTTTGACAGGCCAGTCGGCTGCAAATACAGGGCCGGCGGCGATGAGGGCGGGGATCAGAAAGTGCGTCATGCGCTCAGGTTAGCGCGATAAAGCCGCAACCGTCATAAACTTGCAGTGAGCGGTCAGGCCACCATCTGCTCGGCCTTCTTCAGATCGACCGAAACCAGCTGGCTGACGCCCTGTTCCTGCATCGTGACACCGAACAGGCGATCCATGCGCGCCATTGTCACCGCATGGTGGGTGATGATCAGGAACCGCGTGTCAGTCTGGCGGCACATCTCGTCCAGCAGATCACAGAAACGCGTCACGTTTGCATCATCCAGAGGCGCATCAACCTCGTCCAGCACGCAGATCGGAGCTGGATTGGCAAGGAAGACGCCGAAGATCAACGCGGTCGCGGTCAGCGTCTGTTCGCCGCCCGACAGCAGGCTGAGGGTCGAGAGCTTCTTGCCCGGCGGCTGGCACATGATTTCCAGCCCCGCATCCAGCGGGTCGTCGCTTTCGACCATCACAAGATTGGCCTCGCCCCCGCCAAAGAGGTGCTTGAACAGCATCGCGAAGTTCGAGTTCACCTGTTCAAAAGCGGTCAGCAGACGTTCGCGGCCTTCGCGGTTGAGGCTGGAGATGCCGCTGCGCAGGGCTTTGATCGCCTCTTCCAGATCGGCCTTTTCACTGCTGAGCGTGTCGAATTCTTCCTGAACGTCCTTGCTGTCTTCCTCGGCCCGCAGGTTCACTGCGCCCATGGCGTCACGCTGGCGCTTGTGGCGGTTCACTTCGGCCTCTAGCGCATCCGCGGCGGGCATCTGGTCGGGGTTTACGTCCAGCTGGTTCAGCAGCTGGTTCGGGGTCAGTTGCTGGTCTTCGGCAATTCGTTCTGCTGCCGCAAGCACGCTTTCCTTTGCCGCGTCACTGCGCGCCTCGGCTGCGGCGCGGTTTTCGCGAGCTTCCGAGGCCAGGCGTTCCGCCTCACGCTCGGCCATCACCACTTCGCGCAACTGTGTTTCTGCTTCGGCCAGCTTGTCGGCGGCGTCGGCCCGACGGGCTTCGGCGGCTTCGATCAACTCGTTCAACTCTTCCCGCGCCTCGGCGATTTCGCCGGGGGCGGCCATGGCCTCGGTCAGTTCCTCTTCCGAGCTTTCCTTGCGCTCGGCCAGTTCCGAAATCCGTTTCTCAGCCGTTTCCAGACGGTGCCGCCAGCCACTCAGGTCCTTGGTGACCTCCTGCGTGCGACGGGTACGGGCGTCGCCTTCACGGCGCAGCTCATCATGGGTCGAGCGGTGGGTCAGCATGGTGATCCGCGCCGCCTCGACCGTCTGTTTGATGTCCTCAACCTCGGCGCGGGCGCTGTCGAGGTCACCCAGATCGTTCAGCGCCGCCTCGGCCTCGCGCAGCTGCACGCGGGCGGACATGGCATCTTCTTTGTGGCGATCCACGGCAAGGGCCAGTGTTTCAAGCTTGCCCTGCGCAAGGTTGCGATCCGCCTCGGCGCGGCTGAGCTGGCGTGCGGTTTCGGCCATGCGCTGATCGGCGGCACGGCGGGCTTCGCGCGCGCGGCGGTCGGCCTCGGTCACGTCCGCCAGTTGCCGCGACAGGGTTTCATGCGCGGCGCGGGCGCCGTCGGCCTGCGCCTCGGTGCGGGCCAGTTCCTGTTTCAGCGCCTCAAGCTTGTTGAGCTGCTCCAGTCGCAGCGCCGCCGCACTTGGCGCATCCTCGGCCCAGGCACGGAACCCGTCCCAGCGCCACAGGTCGCCCGAGCGGGACACAAGACGCTGGCCCGGCTTCAACGACGCCTGCAACCGCGCGCCCTGATCCGCATCGACCAGCCCGATCTGCGCGATGCGACGGCTGAGCCTGTCCGGCCCCGACACGTGCAGCGCCAGCGGGTCGACCCCATCGGGCAAGGGTTGATCGCTGTCATAACCTGCCACCTGAACCCAGCCGGACGGGCCGTCACCTTCGACCAGCGGCGCACGGAGGTCATCGGCAAGCGCAGCACCCAGCGCCTTCTCAAAACCCGGTTCCACGCGCAGCAGGTCCATCACCTGCCCGCCCTCGGCCGTGTCGCGGTCCACCAGCTTGGCAAGCGCGGTGGTTTCGGCGCGGATTGCACCCAATTCGCCTTCGGCCTCGGACCGTTGCGCGCGCGCCTCGGCTTCGCGGGCCTGCGTTTCATTGCGCAGCTCATCCGCGGCGGCCAGCGCCTCTTCGGCAGCCTCGGCGGCTTCGCGGGCTTCTTCCTCGCTTTCCTGCGCGGTTTCGAACGCCTCGCTGGCACGGGTCAGGGCTGTTTTGGCCTCATCCACCGCCAGCCGGGCTTTTTCCTCTTCCCCCTCAGAGCGGGCCAGCGTCTTGCGGCTGTCTTCGACCAGACGCTGCGCCGACTGGTGACGGGCGACAAGACGCGCCATATCCTCGGTCTGCTGCGACAGGTGGTCTTCGCGGTCCTGAAGGATCGAAGCCGCTTCGCGGGCGATTTCTGCAGCTTCCGCCACCTTCGCGTCATGCCCTTCGGCAGCCTTGGCCAGTTCGCGGGCTTCCCATTCCAGCCGTTCGATCATCTGGCCCGCATCGCGGTTCAGGCCGGTTTCCCGTTCGATATCCTTGCCGAGCTGATGAATGCGGCTGGTCAGCGTTTCAATGGTCTGGCGCGCGCGGGTTTCCTGATCGGTCAGTTGATCGCGCTGCACCTGCTGGCGTTGCAGGACAGCGGCGGCGATGGCCTCTTCCTCGCGCAGGGGGGGCAGGGTTTCTTCGATCCCGGCCCTTTTTGCGGCGGCGGCGCGGGCCTCGGCCTCGGCGCGGGAGGCCTCGGAAATCCGATCCCTCAGCTTGTCTTCGGCCTGCTGGCGGGCCATGTCGGCCTCTTTCCAGCGGCGATAGAGCAGCATTCCCTCGGCCTGACGCAGCTGTTCGCCGATTTCGCGATAGCGTGCGGCCTGACGGGCCTGACGGGCCAGTTGCGCAAGCTGCCCGCCCAACTGCTCGAGCACGTCATCGACGCGGGTCAGGTTGGACTCGGTCGCTTTCAGCTTCAGCTCGGCCTCATGCCGGCGTTGATAGAGCCCCGAGATCCCGGCGGCCTCTTCCAGAATGCGGCGGCGGGCGCGGGGTTTGGCGCTGATCAGCTCGGCGATGCGGTTCTGCCCTACAAGCGCCGGGGAATGGGCACCGGTCGAGGCATCCGCGAACAGCATCTGCACATCGCGCGCGCGCACATCCTTGCCGTTGGTCTTGTAGGCGCTGCCGACATCGCGGGTGATCCGGCGCACGATTTCAAGCTGGTCGGTGTCGTTGAACCCCGCAGGCGCCAGACGTTCGGAATTGTCCATGGTCAGGACAACTTCGGCGAAATTGCGGGCGGGCCGTGTGGCGGCACCAGCAAAGATCACATCCTCCATCGCGCCGCCGCGCATGGATTTGGGGCGGTTTTCACCCATCACCCAGCGCAAGGCTTCCAGAAGGTTGGACTTGCCACAGCCGTTCGGACCCACCACACCGGTCAACCCGTCCGCGATGATCAGATCGGTCGGATCAACAAAGCTTTTGAAGCCGGTCAGTTTGAGCTTGCTGAAACGCAATGGCCGCGTGTCCCGTGATTCCTATGAATTGAAAGTCTGCGCAAGGGATGGGGTCCGAGTCAACGCAGTTGCGCAGGATATGGGATATCAGCGCAAGTTATCCACAACATCTTGCCGAAATGCGCAGGAACACGCGTATGTCAGTATGGGATGCATTCAAAGACCTGATACCCGGTACTGCCCCCGACATTTTCATAGATGCCATAGTCGATACATTCATATCTGGGCGTCGAGACGGCAGTCAGCAGCAACCGTTCCCCCGCCTTGCGGTCACACCCCAGAACACCAACCGTGACAGCCGCGTCGCCCAGCACGTCGAGGATCGGGCAGCCCGAAACCTGCGCCATGGCCAGCGCGGCGCGATCCCGAACAGGGCCTAGCCGCGGTGCATATTGCGCGTTGATCCGCACCGCCTCGGCCAGATCGCCGCGCACGCGCACATCGAACACACTGCCGTTCACCGCCACGCGGGTGGCAGGAACCTCGCGGAAATGCGGGGTCCCGGCGGCGCAGGCGGCCAGCAGGAGCGGAGCGAGAAACCGGATCATGCCGCAGAGTTGCAGCAATTTGGTTAACAGAACCTTTCCGGACGTCAGGCACGCAGAACTTGGCCCAACCGGCGGATGCCTTCGCGGATTGTCGCCTCGTCCGAGTTCGAGAAGCTGAGCCGGATCGTGTTCGCCCCGCTGCCGTCGGGGAAAAACGCCTGCCCCGGCACAAAGGCCACTTTCACCGTATCCAGCGCCTGTGCCAGCAGGTCAGACCCGCTGATTCCCGACGGGAGTGTCGCCCAGACGAACATGCCGCCTTCGGGGCGCGTCCACGCGACCCCGTCGGGCATGTGCTGTTGCAGCGCATCCAGCATCGCATCACGGCGCGCGCGGTAAGTGTCGCGCACTTTCGGAATGTGAGTATCAAAACACGCTTCCGCCACCTGATGCACAGCCATCTGGTTGATGGTTGCCGAATGCAGATCTGCCGCCTGTTTCAGCAGAACCATCTGCGAGATGATCGGCTTGGCCGCAACAACCCACCCCATGCGCAGACCCGGTGACAGGGTTTTCGAGAAGCTGCCACAGTAGATCGTCCGGCAGTTTTCGATCGATCCCTTGCGCGCCTGTTCCAGAGCCAGGATCGGCGGGATCGGATCGCCGTCATAGCGCAGTGCCTGATAGGCTCCGTCTTCGATCAACGCGCAGTCCAGTTCGTCGGTCAGGTCCAGCAATGCCTCACGACCCGGGCGGGTCAGGGTTTCGCCTGTCGGATTGGCAAAATCGGGCGACAGATAGGCGAATTTCACAGCGCCATCCCCTGCCGCAGCCCTGAATTCATCGGCCCCCCTGTTGCCATTGAGCCGGTCAAAGCGCGGCTCATACGCGTTGAACGCGGCAAGGGCGCCCAGATAGGTGGGCCACCCGACCAAAGCCGTGTCGCCGGGGGACAGAAACAGCTTGCCCAGATAATCCAGCGCCTGCTGCGAGCCCGAGGTGATCAGGACGTTGTCCATGTCACATTCCACCCCGATTTCGCGCATGTGCTGCACCAGCCACCGGCGCAGGGGAGCATAGCCTTCGCTGACGGAATATTGCAGAGCCTGCGCCTGCATGTCCGGCCCCAATGCCTGCTGAAACGCCTGAGCGAAAGCTTCGGCGGGAAAAAGCGCGGGGTCCGGAATGCCACCGGCAAAGGAAATGATACCGGGCTGATCGAGCAATTTCAGCAGCTCGCGGATTTCTGACGCCTTCATCCGGGAGGCCCGGGTGGCAAACAAAGGGTGTTGGGACATGAGGCTCCTCCGATCTCATTTCGGCGCAGCCTATGCTCTCCCAAATTAAAGTCAACACTTCTGACCTAATATTTCAGCGGATGTGACCGGGTATTCTTGAACAGCCCCCCGGTCCATGGTCAAATGAGTTGACCAATTTCGGAACGGATCATGCCTTTTCAAAAAGTTCAGACGGAAAAACTGTCGCTTGCGGTCGTTCGCCAGATCGAACTGTTGATCCTGCGCGGCATCCTGCGCCCCGGTGAGCGCCTGCCGCCCGAGCGTGAGTTGGCCGAACGGATGGGTGTGTCGCGCCCGTCCCTGCGCGATGCAGTGTCCGAGCTTCAGGAACAGGGGTTGCTGACAACAAAAGCCGGATCCGGGATCTATGTGGCCGAGGTTTTGGGCTCGGCCTTTTCACCTGCGCTGATCCGATTGTTCGGCAGCCACGAGGAAGCCGTATTCGATTACCTGTCCTTTCGCCGCGACATGGAAGGGCTGGCGGCAGAACGGGCCGCGCGCCTGGGGTCAGACAGCGACCTGAAGGTCGTTCAGGCAATCTTTGACAAGATGCAGGCGGCCCATAACCGAAACGCTGCGAATGACGAGGCGCAGCTGGACGCCGAATTCCACATGGCCATCATCGAAGCCAGCCACAATGTGGTGATGCTGCACATGATGCGGTCGATGTATGACCTTCTGGTGCAGGGCGTGTTCTACAATCGTCAGACCATGTTCCGTCAGCTCGCCACCCGCGAGGCCATCCTGGATCAGCACCGCGCCATCAACGCGGCTCTGCAAGAGCGTGATCCTCTGGCCGCCCGAAATGCAATCGAGCGCCATTTGGATTTTGTGGAACGCTGCATGGCGGACCAGCAAAAGGCCGATCGGAACGAAGCTGTTGCGCAACAAAGGCTGCAACACGAAACCGGGCGGGGCTGAGTGCGGTTCGGAATTTGCAGACGGCAGGGCAAGGCAGGGACTAGGCAGCGCCTGACGCGGCTGGCAGCAGATGTCGGGGGAACGGCGCGCCGCTGCCTTCTCCCAGACGGTTCTCGGCGGCCAGTGTCGTCAGCGCCGGGTCGATGAATAGCCTTGCGCCGCGATCTCTCAGACGTTTGTGCAGCATTACATGTTCGCACACCTGTTGGCCTTTTTCGTCCCGGCAAGAATAGCGCAACCCTCGCAGCGCGCGGGATTTGTACAACCCGGCACCGCCGAATGCGCTGTCGACCGGGATCAGGGGCGTATCGGCAGGAATGTGAAACTGGCGGTCGAAAACAGCGGACTTCATGACGGACCGGCGCCACTTGCGACGCCCGAACAGCGGCCGGCGCGTGCTTTGAATGCGTTGCCACACGTCTTCATCACACCAACCCGAACAACGCAGGGCGTAGATATCGTCATATGCTGGTTTGGGATTGGCGAAAACGCCCTCCCACAACGGGGCGACCCGCTGCGCTGCTGTCAGAACCGCCTGGGCATCCAGGCAGGTATTCGGACCATCCAGATCCAACACCAGCGTCAACTCAAGGTCCGTGTCCTGATCCTCGAGTTTTTTGAGAACGGCATTTCTGGCCGCCGTGATACGCTCGACCCGGTTTGGCAATTCTGACGCAAGACCATCCAGTCGCATGATATCGACATGCCGGCTATGACCCGCATAGTCGGACAACACCTGATCCGTACCGTCCGTGTTGTCGTTCGTGGCAATGGTGACGGTGAACCGGTGCAACTGCGCAGACAGGTTTTCGATCCTGTTGATCGTGTCGATCAGCGCCGACCCGCCATTTCGGACGACGCCGACAATATTCATCGAAACTGCGTTGCCTGACACCGCCTGTCTTTCCCTGTTGTTTTCACGCCCCCATCAGGGCGCTCCTATCAACCTGATCCCCGGCAGGTCGTAGGATTCGGAGTGTTTGAAACAACAGAAACAGAAGCACGACAAAAACAAAAGACCCGACAGCCAAAAGCTCTCGGGTCGTCTGTATCACGTGTCTGTCGGGGTCACCCGTCAGTGCAGCTTGGCATCCACGTCTGCAATCGATGCATCGATCAGCTTGTTGGCCTGCGCTGCGGTCATTTGCTTTGCCAGAACCGAGCTGGCCGCCGAAACCGCAACCGTTACGGCCTGATCACGCACTTCTTTCAGTGCAGACGCTTCGGCCGAAGCGATCTGGTCCTGAGCTGCGGCCAGGCGACGCTCGATCGACTTTTCCAAGTCAGCTTTCGCCTGTTCTGCCGCCAAGGCCGCGTCTTCCTTCGCTGCCGCGACGATCGCATCGGCCTGCCCCTGAACTTCACGCTGCTTGCGCTCGTACGAGGCCAGCAAACTGCGGGCCTCTTCATGCAGGGCGCGGGCTTCGTCCAACTCGGATTTGATGCCTTCGGCACGTTTGTCCAGCGCACCACCGATCATACCGGGGACCTTGAAGTAGAACAGGACCGCGATGAAGACGATGAAGCCCAGAAGGACGACAAAGTCGGTATTGCCAAGCGAGAAGAACGGGCCGCTTGCGGCCAGCGCGGGGCTGGCGGCACCAGCGGTCAGGATAAGGGCAAGAGTGTTCCGCATGTCACTTATCCTTTCGTCTGTGCGTCTACTGCACTGTCGATGGCTTTGGCATCTGCCTCGCCGCCCAGTACGGTGACCAGTTCAGCCGCCGTATCCTTGGCAACCACTTGAATGCTTTCCAGCGCACCGGCACGGATTTCGGCAATTGCCTTTTCCGATTCAGCCGCCTTGGCAGCGATTTCCGCATCCGCCTTGGCAATTGCGTCATCCAGTCCAGCCTGAATTTCAGCGCGTGCTTCGGCAGCGATACGCTGCGCTTCGGCACGGGCATCGACCAGCGCCTTGTTATAGGCCTCTTCGGCCTCGACCGCCTTGGCCTTCAGATCTTCGGCCGCAGCCAGGTCATTTGTAATGGTCCCCTGACGTTCAGCCAGGATTGCCGCGATACGCGGCAAAGCCACGCGGGACAGGACCAGAAAGATGACGACCAGCGTAATGACCAGCCAGAAAATCTGGTTGGGGAACCAATCGAAGCAGAGCTGCGGCATCCCGATGGCAGAGCCATGCGAGTCGACGCACGAGCCAACCACTTCTTCGCTAATGGGTTCAGTCGCCATGATGTCCTCCGTCGGAACGTTGTCTTTACAACAGGTGGGCCGCTATGGCTTGGGCCCACCTGCGCGTAAGGATCAGGTTCCGCAGATCAGACGGCGAACATCAGCAGCAGCGAGACCAGGAATGCGAAGATGCCCAGCGCTTCTGCGAATGCGATACCGATGAACAGGGTTGCGGTCTGCGATGCAGCCGCCGAAGGGTTGCGCAGGGCGCCGGCCAGGAAGTTGCCTGCCACGTTGCCCACCCCGATTGCGGCTGCGCCGGAACCGATTGCTGCCAGGCCTGCGCCGATGTGTGCGAGATCGCCTTCCATGATGTATCTCCTTACGAATTGGAAGTTTCGATGTTGGGGTATCGGACCTTAGTGCGAAGGATGCAGCGCATCTTTCAGATAAACACAGGTCAGAATGGTGAATACGTAGGCCTGAATGAAGGCCACCAGGACCTCAAGACCATACATTGCGGTGATCGCCAGAACCGACACGGGCGAGATCACGGCAATCGCGGCGAAGCCTGCAAAAACCTTGATAACCGCGTGGCCTGCCATGACGTTACCGGCAAGACGGATGGAGTGGCTGACGGGACGTACGAAGTACGAGATCAGCTCGATGATCGCCAGGATCGGGCGCAGCGCCAGCGGCGCGCTTGAGACCCAGAACAGACCGAGGAAGCCTGCGCCGTTCTTGACGAAACCCAGCACGGTCACGGTCAGGAACACGGCCAGCGCCAGCGGGATGGTCACGGCGAAATGCGACGTGGTGGTGAACGAAGTCGGGATCAGGCCCAGGAAGTTTGCGCAGACGATGAACATGAACAGGGTCATGACATAGGGGAAGTACTTCACGCCTTCCTTGCCACAGATGTCTTCCAGCATTTTGTAGATGAAACCATAGGCCAGCTCGGCCACCGACTGCATACGGGTCGGAACGATGGCGCGTTTCGAAGTGGGCAGCACCAGCAGGGCAATTATGGCCAGCACCGCAAAGAACAACCACAGGGTCACGTTGGTGACCGTGAACATGCCAACGGCACCGTCGCCGAACAGCGGCTTGACGATGAACTGATCCATCGGATGGAATAC
Organism: Ruegeria sp. BHSA118; assembly: GCF_059613405.1. Classification (NCBI taxonomy): domain Bacteria; kingdom Pseudomonadati; phylum Pseudomonadota; class Alphaproteobacteria; order Rhodobacterales; family Roseobacteraceae; genus Ruegeria; species Ruegeria sp. BHSA118. The sequence goes on along the minus strand of NZ_JBXWSM010000006.1, from coordinate 46,275 downwards.
CAGGCTGCTGCCTTCTGCTGCGTGGTCTGCGCCTTCGGCGCCGTGTGCTGCGGTGGTCTCGCTTGCCACGTTCAGTCCCTCTCGTCCTGCTCGGCCTGTGTTGAGGCCGCTTGTTTATCTTGAACCTCTTTAGCGCTGCGGAGCATAACCTTCACGCCCGCGACAAGGCCCAGCAATGTGAACAGCACCAGAAAGATCGGGATCGTCCCGAGCAGGCTGTCCAGCCCGTATCCGATGCCAAATCCGATCCCCAGACCGGATACCATTTCGATGACCATCCTCCAGGCAAGCTCGCCCCCGGACACGTCAGCATCTGCACGGGGCTTTGGCGCTTTGGCCTTCTTCGCCGCTTCGATCTTGGCCTCAAGCTGCGCCATACGCTGCTTTTGGTCATCATCGGTCACGGGCGTTTCCCTCGTACAATCTTGGGCATGGTGCTAAGGCGCGAAGCGCACAGAGTCAACGACCTTGAAGGCCCTCATTGACGCAGGTTAAAGCATTGTTATTTTTATGTTTTGCAGAAGCTCTGGGGCGTGCCAATCGTTTCGATGGCCCCCATTGCGCCGCCAAAGCCCTGAATCTGCATATTCAACCAAATGGTTGACCAATCCCGGCGGCTATGGTTGAGCGGACGCATGTCCAACGATCTCGACACCGTCTTTGCAGCCCTCGCCGACCCCACCCGCCGCGCCATTCTGGCGATGCTGCTGGAGGATGACATGGCGGTGACGGATGTGGCAGAACCGTTCGAGATGTCGCTGGCCGCAATCTCCAAACACCTGGTCATACTGACCAAGGCTGGTCTGATCAGTCAGGAAAAACGCGGGCGGGTAAAATGGTGCAAGCTAGAACCTGACGCCTTGCGCGCCGCTTCGGTCTGGATGCAGGGGTTCGGACAATTCGAGCCCGTCAATCTGGACGCGTTCGAACGGTTTCTGGAAGCTGAACTGCCGAAGTCGGGCGAGGCCTAGCGCACCACGAAGACAGACATGCTTGCGTGTTTTGCCAGATACCCGGCGTGGCTGGAAAAAATGTAGTCGGTGATCCGCGGCGCGTGGGTGCCGACAATGACCAGATCTGCGCCGATCTCCTCGGCAGCGCGGGTCAGATCGCTGTCCACCTCTGCGGCAACGTCGACCGAGTGGATTTTGCGCACGGAAACGTCTGATCCACTTTCAGCGGCCAACTGTTCGGTGAACTCCGCCAATTCCTTGTCGATCTCGGCCTCGGTTTCCGAGGATTCACCCATATGGGCCCCGGTGACGCTGACCAGAGTGATTTTGGCCCCCTGCCATTTTGCAACTTGCCCGGCAACTTCGGCTGCTTTGCGAACTTCGGTTGGTAGATGCCGGTCAATCGGCAACATGATATGTTTGAACATGATCTCCTCCATTTGCCTGCCAATGAGGTTATGGAAGGGCCCACAGGGGCGCCTTGATCTGGCTCAACAAATTCCACCGCTGGAATGCATCTTGGATCTGCCGGGGTTTTTCCAGCGAAGATGTGGCTTATTCCACGGCGCGGCGAACAGGCACCGAGGGCGGAACTTCCTCTTTCAACAACATCACCAGGGCGATGATTGTCAGCGCCACACCACCCAGGATCAAACCGGTTGGCACACCTTTGCCCAGCGCGATCTCCCACAGAATGACCCAGCTGGGAACCAGGTAGGTATAGGCCATGACCTTGGCCGACGGCAGCCGCAGGGAAGAAAACTGCACCAGCACGAAGCTGGCTGCCGTTGCAAAGATCGAAATGTAGAACAGCCCGATCCAGACAATAGCCGGAAGCCCGGCCCAATCGGTCGCCATCAGGTCGGACCAGCCAAACACGACCAGCAACAGACACCCGGCAACCAGCGTACCGAAGGTGAACACCACGGCGGGCTCTCCTCGGTTCAGCTTGCGTATCATGGGCGTATAGATCGCATGGGCGACGCAGCCCCAGAAATAGATGATTTCGCCGCCACCGATTTCAAAGGCGCGGAACATTTGCCAGTCGGCCCGAAAAATCACCCAAAGCGCCCCCACAGCGCCAATGGTCAGGGCCAGCGCCATGCGCGGAGTCGTGATCTGGCGCAACAAGACCCACCCCGCCATGGCAGAGACAACTGGTGTCAGGGTGAACACCGCTGCCGCACTGACAGGTGGGGCGGTTTGCAAGCCATAGAACATCAGGACGAAATAGGTGGCGAACAAAGCCCCGAGCACGAGATAGCGCCAAGGGGCCTGCGCGGCGCTGCGCGGCAGGCCGGTTGTCGCCAGTGCGGCCAAACCAATCACGGCAGCGGCAATGGCAAAGCGAACCGCGTTCAACGCGGCTGGTGCGATTTCGTTGGCGATCATGGCCCCCAGCGAAAAGCTGCCTGCCACAAGGGCTGAGAAGGCAAGCATGGCCAGATGGCCACGCGTCTGCGGGCTCATGGCTGCCAGCCTTTGGCTTCTTCTTTCAGAAAGCTCAGGAACGCCTGTACCTTGGTAGTGCGGTGCAAATCCACGTGGGTCACCAGCCACAGATTGCCGAACCATTCCGGCAGCGGATCAATCACCTCGACCAAATTTTCATGGCGGGCAGCCTCCCAACGGGCCATGAAGCCGATGCCGGCACCGGCCAGAACGGCCTCGCGCATGCAGAAGTTGTTGGTACAGCGGAAGGTAATGCGATCGGCGGGTACCGTCGCGCGCAGCCAGCGTGTGAACGGCGCGCGGCTGGTCTCATCGTCGGAACTTACGAAGTGATGGCGCGCAAAATCCTCGATTCCGGATGGTTTGCCGAACCGTTCGATGTACGAAGTGCTGGCATAAAGACCAACCTCCTGTTGCCGGAAAGGCTGGACAACATTGTCAGGTTGGTCGGGGGCCGATCCGGCGCGGATCGCCACATGCGCCTCACCGTATTCCAGCCGGAACAGCCGGTCGCCCGTCAGGTATCGCACGATCAGGTCCGGATGCATCTTTTGAAACGCGGTGAGCGTGGGCACCACCAACGGTGCAAGCGACCCCAGGGAAGTCACGACCAACTCACCCGAGACATCGTCTCCGCGACCCTTCATCCGGCCGACAAGCTGATTGAACTGATCTTCGGTCGCCTGCGCCACACGCAGCAGATCGTCACCTGCTTCGGTCGGCGTATACCCACGCGCGTGGCGCTGAAATAGTTTGACCCCCAATCGCGCCTCGATCGCATCAATGTGACGGATCACGGTGGCGTGGTGAACGCCCAGAACCTCTGCCGCGCCGCTGACCGTCCCCATGCGTGCCACCTGATAGGCGGTTCTCACTTCATCCCAATTATCCATGGCAATGTCGTCACTGTGCAATTTCCAACAATAACTGTTGATGTATCCGAGTTTTGTTCACCAACGCAATAATCATATTGGGCGCAGAACAATATTCCCCTGACCGAAAGGACCAAAACAATGACCAAAACGATCCTTCACATCGACTCATCCGCCCGCCGCGTGAACTCGACCACGCGCGATCTGTCTGACCGTGTGGTCAAGCAACTGGGCGCAGACCGCATCATCCGCCGCGATCTGGCCACCCCCCTGCCCTTGCTGACAGAAGACTGGATTGCCGCCAATTTCACCCCCGCCGAGCAGCGCGACGATGTACAACGCGACCGGCTGACCCTGTCGGACGAACTGGTTTCCGAACTGCAAGACGCCGACACCATCGTCATCGGCCTGCCGATCTACAACTTTTCGGTGCCTGCCGCATTCAAGGCCTGGATCGACCTCGTGGCGCGCGCGGGCCTGACCTTTTCCTACACGGAAAACGGCCCCAAAGGCCTGCTGGAAGGGAAACGTGCCATTCTGGCCATCGCATCGGGCGGTGTTCCTGTCGGATCCGAAGCGGATTTCGCCACCAATTACGCGCGCCACGTTCTGGGTTTCATCGGCATTCATGACGTCGATGTCATTGCCGCGGACCAGATGGCCGTGAACCCGGATGCGGCGTTGGAAAATGCCCACAAGGCCGTTGCGGAGCTTGCAGCCTGATCGCCTCTGGCCAACGAGCATGGAAACGTCCAGTCTGCCAGATAGCAAACAGGCAGACTGGATGGGCCACATGAAGAAAATCGGCATTCTGGGCGGTGTGGGCTGGGCCTCGACCGTCGATTACTACCGGGCGATTGCCGAAGGGGCCGGGCGTTATCACGCGGAACGCGGCCATGGTTCGCCTTTGCCGATCCCACCGATGACCATCGAATCCGTTACGCAGGCCAGAACGCGCGCCCTGCGCGGCGTCGCCGGTGATGAGGCAAGCTGGGCGGGTTTTGACGCGGTGTTCCGCGACGCCCTGCTGACTCTGGAACATGCCGGCTGCGATTTTGGCATTATCGCGTCCAACACCCCTCATGCGCGGCTTCACGCGATACGGCAGGGTGTCTCGATGCCGATTCTCAGCATCTTTGACGCAACCGCCGAGGCGACGGCAGGTACCGGCGCATCACGGGCTCTGGTCCTTGGAACAACAGTGACGATGCAGGCCACCAACTATGCGAAACGTTTGGCCGCCGAAGGCATTGCCGCGAATGAACGGTTGCCCGAACCCGAGATTTCCCAGATGCAGGCCATGATCGACAGTGATTTCTATGGTGGTGCAACCGACACGGCCCGCGCCCGACTGTTGGCGTTTTGCGACAAGCACGCCAGCCCCGGAACCGCGATCCTGCTGGCCTGTACCGAGCTTCCACTGGCTTTCCCGAACCACCTGGACGATCCGGTGTTCGAAGCTGACGGGCATCTGTTCGTCAACCCGTCAGCCGCGCATGTTGCCGCCGCATTGAAAGAGGCGCTGATGTAATCAGGGCAACCAAGTGACCGCGCAGCCGATGCGATCGAAAAAGGCCATCATGTCGGCCCGCGGCAGGGCCACGGTGCGGTCGTTGACAAGGGGGTGCATGTAAATCAATTCGGCCTGCTGCGCCGCCGCATCCATGAAGAACCTGACATCATTCTGAACACCGTTGATCATCGCCAGCGGGCTGACCGCGCCGGGGCGTATGCCCAGGTTCTGAAACAGCCGGTCCGCCGAGCCGAAGGACAGGTTGCCAATGCCCAACTCAGCCCCCAAAGCTTTGAGATCAATCTCGCGACTTTGCTCCAAAGTCACCAGATAGTTGCGCTTTTTCTTGTCGCGCAGATACAGGTTCTTGACCCGCAGCGCGTTCTCTCCGGGTGTCATGAACTGGTCTTCGACCGCCTTTGCATCCTCGACCGTACGCAACGGCAGATGGGTATGCAGGCGATAGGTCAGCCCCCAATCTCCCATCTGCGCCAGCAATGCGTCCGAACTCAGCGGCAACGTGTCCTGAAAGGTTGATGTAGCGTCCATGAAGTCCTCGTTTTTTGGGATTGCTCATCGCGCAACAAAGCTTGGAATTCAAGCGCGAGACATACAATTGCCCGAGTGATACCCGCCCGAATGAAAATCGCGCGCATCTCACTGGCGCAGTCAGCGTCTGGCTTGCCGAGCATGGCCTTGCCCCCGCCAACCACACTGCCCGAGATCAAGGACGGTGCTGTCCTGGCCCTGCGCGTTTCAACCTGTTTTCACGCAAGACGGTTTAAAATCAAACTGGAACGGGGTGTTGGAACGGTGCTAGCGTACCGCCATGAAAGTGACCCGAGACACCCCGAACCAACTGATCATCGCCAATACGCCCTGGTTCATCGGTATCACGCTGATCATTTTCATTCTGGCCTTTGTCGGCCCCGGTATTTTTCTGATGAGCACGGGCGGCGAAGGCATCTGGTTCGGCCTGATCTTCGCCCTTGGCGGAGGCGGTCTTGGGTTTGGTGCGTTTTGTGTTTTCGTAAGACGGGTTCAGGTCATTTTGGATCGGAACAAGGACAGTATACTGATCCGCCGCCAATCCGTTTTCGGTTATGAAGTGGTTGAACACAAATTGTCCAACCTGTCCCACGCAGAAATCGAAAGCACGACATCCCGTGGCAAAAACGGCAACTCGACGCTGTATCGCCCGGTCCTTGTTCTTGAGAAAGGCATGAGTGCGGGTCGCCATCCGATTGTCGAAGCGTTTTCCAGCGGCTCCGGCTCTCACCGGTTGGCCGAGGCGGTGAATGACTGGCTTCCATCGAAGCCTGACCAAGACCGTCGTGACGTCGGGGCGAATTAAGACGCCAGGCCGCGTTCCAGCCACAAGCGTTCTTCGGGTGAAACCAGCCGGGACATGCAGGCGTCATATCGTGCCATGTCCTGCTCGGTCAGCTTGCCTTCCCACTTGTTGCTTGTGCCCGAGGAGAAGAACCGCGCATAGTCGTGAAAACCACTGGTGAATCCGGGGGTTTGCTCCAGACGCATGGCATTGTTCTTCATCGATCCGAAACTGCCGGCCTCGGCTATGTCCTTGACCAGGTCCGGGTCAATTTCGATGTCCATGATCCGTGCAAGCCGCGCGACCTGTCCTGTAAGATCCCGGCTGAGCTCGGCATAGTGCAGAAAATGGATATTGGGCAGGTCTCGATACATCCAAAAGGAATGGAAGTGATGAAGGATCGATCTTAGCGTCAGGTCATCTGTGCCCTTGGACGACGCGGGCCGGTTCAAAAACATGTCGAAAGCTTCCGACAGATCGTCGGGGAACAGGTAATCAAGCCAGTCATGCTTCATATTCTCGACATGGCGGCGCATTGAAAAATGAACGTCAACCGGATGGCGGTGAACAACCAGATATTGCGCATTTGGCGAGAACACGATGCCATCAAGCGGGGTATGTGTCTTGATACAGCGCCGATGGCCTTGCGCGCTCAGTTCATCCGCCTGCGCGACCCGATCGCGAAAGTTGCAATCAAGCCACGGTGAGACCCTGTTGTCGTACACGCCGGGGTCGGCCGTTTCGGTGATGAGCATGCGCACCAGTGTTTGCGTCCAGGTGGTGCCGCATTTGGGCGGTGTGCACACAAAGACGTCGCTGGGCCGTATCTCGAATCCAGACCAGATATCGGTGTTGGTGACCTCGCCGACATAGTCGGTCGTCTTTCGCGGCAGACCATTCTTCATTGCCCCCTCCCCCGGCTTCATTCACGCAGAATAGCCCGCAATGTGGCACTCATATAGCTTATCTTGACTCACGCGGCCCAGAGGCGTAGATGATCGCCCAACATCCGGAAGCCTTTCGATCTTCCGGTCCCTTGAGTCGTTCAGGGATCGCCCCCCACCAGCGAGTTTCGCCCGTGGGGGCGTTTGTGCATTGACCCGCCTGCCCCTATCTAAGGGGCGCCAAATGAAAACCGGCTAAGGAGGCCGAAGGCATGTTTGAAAATCTATCCGAACGCCTTTCCGGCGTCTTTGATCGGCTGACCAAACAAGGCGCGCTGTCCGAGGAAGACGTCAAAACCGCGCTGCGCGAGGTTCGGGTTGCCCTGCTTGAGGCAGACGTCTCGCTGCCGGTGGCGCGCGCCTTCGTCAAAAAGGTACAGGAACAGGCGACCGGCCAGGCGGTGACCAAGTCGATCACGCCCGGCCAGCAGGTCGTCAAGATCGTGCATGACGCGCTGGTCGATACCCTGCGTGGCGAGGAAGACCCCGGTAAGCTGAAGATCGACAACCCGCCTGCCCCGATCCTGATGGTCGGCTTGCAAGGCTCGGGTAAGACGACCACCACCGGTAAGCTCGCCAAACGTCTGAAAGAGAAAGAGGGCAAAAAGGTCCTGATGGCCTCGCTCGACGTCTATCGCCCGGCGGCGATGGATCAGCTGGCGGTTCTGGGCACGCAGGTTGGCGTCGATACGCTGCCGATCGTTCCCGGCCAGAAGCCCGTCGACATCGCCAAACGCGCCAAGCAGCAGGCGACGCTGGGTGGTTATGACGTCTATATGCTCGACACCGCGGGCCGTCTACATATCGACGAAGTCCTGATGGACGAGGTCGAGCAGGTTCGCAACGCGGTTGATCCGCGCGAAACCCTGCTGGTGGTCGATGGCCTGACTGGTCAGGTCGCTGTTGAGGTGGCCGAAGAGTTCGACGCCAAGGTCGGCATCTCGGGCGTGGTTCTGACCCGGATGGACGGTGACGGCCGTGGCGGTGCGGCACTGTCGATGCGCGCGGTCACCGGCAAGCCGATCCGCTTTGTCGGTCTGGGCGAGAAGATGGATGCGCTCGAAACCTTCGAACCGGACCGGATTGCCGGTCGTATTCTGGGCATGGGCGACATTGTTGCCCTGGTCGAAAAGGCCCAGGAAACGATGGAGATGGAACAGACCGAGCGCATGATGAAGCGCATGGTCAAAGGTCAGTTCAATATGAACGACCTGAAAATGCAGCTGGAGCAGATGATCCAGATGGGCGGCATGCAGGGCATGATGGGCATGATGCCCGGCATGAACAAGATGGCCAAGCAGATGGATCAGGCCGGTCTGGACGACAAGATCCTGCGCCAGCAGATCGCCATGATCCAGTCGATGACCAAACGCGAACGCGCCAATCCGCAGCTGCTGCAGGCGAGCCGTAAAAAACGGATTGCCGCCGGTTCCGGGATGGAAGTCAGCGACCTCAACAAGCTGCTCAAGATGCACCGACAGATGTCGGACATGATGAAAAAGATGGGCAAGATGGGCAAAGGCAAGATGCTGAAACAGGCCATGAAGGGCATGTTCGGCAAGGGCGGCCCCAGCCCCGAGGAAATGGCCGCAGGCATGGACCCCAAGGCGCTGGAACAGGCGGCCAAGGCGATGGGTGGCAAAATGCCCGGCGGCCTGCCCGGTTTGGGCGGTGGCATGGGCTTGCCCCCGGGGCTGAGCGGGTTTGGAAAGAAAAAGTGACACCAGCACGCTGCACCCAGCCCCCGTCCGGAAAGGCGGCGATGGCAGCAGCGCAGTATCGCGCGGCCCTGCCGGTCATTCAGACCCGGCGGCTGGTTCTGCGTGCGCCCACTCTGGACGACCTGCCGGTTTGGACCTCGATCTGCAAGGACAGCTTTGGCGATACCGAGCAGGAAGCTTGGACCGAGTTTTCCTATTATACTGCGGGCTGGCTATTGCATGGTCACGGCCTGTTCACGGTCACGCTCAAAGGAAAAGACCAGGCCATTGGCTTCGTTGTCCTGGGCTTGGAATGGGACGATCACGAACCGGAACTTGGCTATATGTTCGGCGCTGAACACCAGATGCAGGGCTATGCCACCGAAGCTTGCGCCGCCGTGCGTGATTTCGGATTTGACCTGCTCGGATCGGGGCAGTTCGTAAGCTATGTCTCGCAATCCAACGCCCGTTCGAACGCGCTTGCCCAACGACTGGGCGCAGCGCGTGATGCCGATGCAGAAAGCGCCTTTGGACCAACCCAGCATGTCTGGCGCTACCGCGAGGTGCAGGCATGACATTCGCGATGCCGATCCCGACGCTGGAAACCGAACGCCTGATCCTGCGCGCGCCGTCCGAGGCCGATGTCGACGCGGACACTGCCTTCTTTGCAAGCGATGCGGCCAAGTTCGTCGGCGGCCCTCTGCGCAGGGATGAGGTATGGCGGGTGGTCGCCTCGCTGCTGGGGCACTGGGCCTTGCGCGGCTATGGGTATTGGAGCGTCGATGAAAAAGACACCGGCACCTATGTCGGGCGGATCGGGCTTTGGTTTCCCGAAGGCTGGCCGGAACCCGAGGTTGGCTGGACCCTGTTGAACCACGCCACCGGAAAGGGCTATGCGACCGAGGCCGCGCTGACTGCACGCGCCTACGCCTATGATGTATTGGGCTGGGAAACCGCGATCTCACTGATCGACCTGGACAATCATGCCAGCAAGGCCGTGGCCAAGCGTCTGGGCGCGCAGTTCGAACATTACTATGACCACCCCAAGTTCGGAAAATCCGAAATCTGGCGGCACCCGGCGCCCTCGGATCTGGTGAATGGTGGAATGGAGGCGTACGCATGACCTCTTTCACCATCCCCACGATCGAAACCGAACGCCTGACCCTGCGCGCGCCGCATCCGGATGATCTGCCCGCGATGACCGCATTCTTCGCGACCGAGCGCAGCCATATGGTCGGCGGCCCCAAGGACGCGCTGGAAAGCTGGAACTCTCTGTCGAACCGGCTGGGTCACTGGGCGCTGCGGGGTTATGGCCTGTGGCACCTGACCGAAAAGGCCAGCAGCACATTCGTCGGCTGGGCCGGAATGATCTATGTGCCGGGCTGGGCCGAACCGGAACTGGGTTGGACCCTGATGGAAGAAGCCGAAGGTAAGGGGCTGGCCTTTGAAGCCGCATCGGCCGCGCGTGACCATGCCGCCCGGCATCAGGACCTGAACGGCGTGATCTCATACATCGCCCATGCAAATGATCGTTCCCGCGCTTTGGCTGAACGGCTTGGTGCAACACTGGAGCTTGAGAATGCCGAACTTCTGGGCAAGCACGCTCAGATCTGGCGCCATCCGCAGATTGACTTGACCACCGAAAGGACCGGCCAATGACCAACCCCGTGACACAGGCTGCCACGCTGTTGAAAGAGCATCGCGAAAGCATCGACCGACTGGACGCGATCCTGGTCTATACGCTTGGCGAGCGGTTCAAACACACGCAGGCCGTTGGCAAGCTCAAGGCCGAACACGACCTTCCCCCGTCCGATCCCACGCGCGAAGCTGCGCAGATCGCACGGTTAGAAGACCTGGCGACTGAGGCCGATCTGGACCCCGATTTCGCCAAGGCTTTCCTGAATTTCATCATTCAGGAAGTCATCCGACACCACCGGAAGCATCAAGAGTGAACCTCCGGTTCAACAAACACCAGAACGAACCGGCACCCACGCCGGATACGCCATTCAAAGGAGATACCACCATGGCAATGAAAATTCGTCTCGCCCGCGGCGGCTCGAAAAAACGTCCCTTCTATCGCATTGTTGCGGCTGACAGCCGTATGCCACGCGATGGCCGTTTCATCGAGAAACTGGGCACCTACAACCCGCTGCTGCCGAAAGACAGCGAAGAGCGCGTGAAAATGAACATGGAGCGCATCCAGTACTGGCTGGACCAGGGCGCACAGCCCACCGACCGTATCGCGCGCATGCTGGAAGCTGCTGGTGCCCGTGACAAGGCCGAGCGCAACAACCCCAACAAGGGAACTCCGGGCAAGAAAGCCCAGGAGCGCGCCGAAGAGAAAGCCGCCAAGGCCGCTGAAGCAGCCGAAGCCGCTGCTGCTCCGGCTGAAGAAGCAGCTGCAGAAGAATAAGCAGGCGCACGCGTGCGGGATCACCCCTTTACAGACGATTTTCGCACGCAGTTCGACCTGTTGTTGCGGCTCCGGCGCGATGTGCGCCGGTTCCGCGGCGACGCGATTGACGAGGCAGTGCTGGCGCGCTGCCTCGACGCATTTCGACTGGCCCCTTCGGTGGGGCTCAGCGAACCTTGGCGCGTAATCCGCGTCGAAAGCGAAGCGGCAAGGGCCGCAGCGCTGAAGAATTTTCGCACCGCCAATGACCACGCTTTGGCGGGCTACTCAGGTGACAAGGCGCAGCTATACAGCAGCCTGAAGCTTTCCGGGATGCAGGAAGCACCTGTGCAACTGGCCGTCTTCTGCGACGACAGCACCGAAAAAGGGCTGGGACTTGGCGCTGGCACGATGCCCGAGATGCGGCGCTACTCTGTCGTGTCCGCGATCACTTTGTTCTGGCTTGCACTTCGGGTGGAAGGGCTGGGGCTGGGCTGGGTTTCAATTCTGGACCCCGACCAGATGGCGCGCGATCTGAATGTTCCCGAAACCTGGCGTCTGATCGGCTATTTCTGTGTCGGCCGGCCGGAACAGATGTCGGATACACCTGAACTGGAACAGGTCGGCTGGGAAACCCGGGCGCAGGACCTGACGATCGAAACACGGTAAGACCTCATGTTCGGATTGATACGACTTCCCATTCTGCTTCTGATCGCCTTTATTGTGGGCGTGTTTTTCGAGCGCAACAACCAGCGCGAAGCCTGCAACGGGCTTGGCGAATGGAGAAACGGGATATGTTTGACGACTGGGGCAGCCAATGAGTGATCTGATCTGCGTCGGCAGCGTTTCGGGGGCTTACGGTGTGCGAGGCGAGGTGAGGCTGAAAAGCTTTTGCGCCGTTCCCGAAGATATCGAGACCTATTCGCCGCTGACCGATGAAGCGGGCAAAGAGCGTTACCCGGTGGTATTGACGCGCACCATCAAGAACGGATTCGCGGCCCGCCTTGGTGGCGTTGAAACCAAGGAACAGGCGGATGCCCTGAATGGGTTGCGCCTTTATGCAAGGCGCGATCAGCTGCCTTCGCTCCCCGATGATGAGTTCTACCACAACGACCTGATCGGGCTGGACGTCTATGACACCGGAGGCACCCTGCTGGGCAAGGTCAAATCGGTGCAGAACCACGGGGCCGCAGACTTGTTGGAATTGCACGGGCCGGGTTTGAAAACCACCGTTTTGCTGCCCTTCACGATGCAGGTTGTACCCACGGTGGATCTGGAACAAGGCCGTATCGTGGCCGACCCGCCCGAAGGCCTGATCTGATGCGTCGGGTCCTGCTGCATCTGGGCCTGCACAAGACAGGTATGACCGCAGCACAGTCCTTTCTGTATCAAAACCGGGAATTGATCTGGCCGCGTTATTCGCTGGTTCTTCCGTATAAAACCCGCAAGCTGGGGCTGAGCGAAGCAGCCACACGCCATTCGATCTATCGTCTGGATGCGACTCTGGCAGTGTTTGGTGGCCAGATGCGCGAATTCCTCGACAGTCTGGATTTCGGAACACGTCGCGGGCTGATCCTGAGCGAAGAGAATTTACTGGGCCTGCGCCCCAGCAGAAACAAAAGCGAAGGTTATGGGGCTGCGCCGGAACTGGCGAATACCCTGGTCAGCGTGGTGCGCCGCCGTTTCGTAGGGCAGGAAGTGGATATTGCTGTATACCTGTCCTTACGCCAGCGCGATCAATGGTTGCGCAGCCTCTGGGCACATGATTTGCAGAAATCACGCATCGTGCAGGATTTGGACGCCTTTTCTTCCGACCTTGCCCATCTGCCATCCCTTCAGGAAACCGCTGATGCCGTCCGGAATCGGTTGCCATCCGTCACGGTCAGAACGGAGTGGACGGAGGCGTTGCAGAACCACCGCCTTGGTGCAGGCGCGCCGTTGGCCGAATTTCTGAACCTGCCACCCGAGCTTTCGTCGCAGCTTGTCCGGCCTGCACATGGCACGCCAACATTTTCAGACGATGTTCTTCAGGAAATCCTGGCGCTGAATCGATCCTCGCTGGACGACGCCGCCATGATCACCCAGAAGAAAGCTCTGATTCAATCCGCACAGAACGAACTGGCCCGCCAGACATGACAGAGAAACCCAGCAGATCCCATGGCCGCAAGGCGATCCGTCCTGCCCTAAAACCACGCGAGCTGATGACGCCGAGCCCTGACCTGCACGGGGTCTGGAAAGCCAAGATCATCACTTTGTTCCCGTCCGCCTTCCCCGGTGTTCTGGGCGAAAGCCTGACAGGCAAGGCCTTGCAGGAGGGGCTTTGGCAACTGGAAACTGTGGATCTGCGACAGTTCGGTATAGGCAAACATCGCAACGTTGATGACACCCCGGCCGGGGGTGGCGCCGGCATGGTTCTGCGGGCGGATGTTCTGGGTGACGCGATCGAACATGCGATGGCAGGCGTTCAAGGGAACTGGCCGCTGATCTACCTCAGCCCGCGCGGGCGTCGAATGGACCAGCGCATGATGCAGAATCTTGCCCGTTGTGACGGCATGACCCTTCTGTGCGGTCGTTTTGAAGGCGTGGACGAGCGCGTTTTGGAACATTATGGCGTGCAAGAGGTGTCGTTGGGTGATTTCGTCATGACCGGCGGCGAAATCGCGGCACAAGCCCTGATCGATGCCACGGTACGGCTGATCCCCGGAGTGCTTGGAAATCAGGCTTCGACGGAAGAAGAAAGTTTTGCCTCGGGTTTGCTGGAGCACCCCCAGTATACCCGCCCCGCAGATTGGAAAGGGCGCCCGATCCCCGAGGTTCTGATGTCGGGCCATCATGGCCGGATCGCGGAATGGCGGCATAAAATGGCACAAGACATCACGCGCGAACGGCGTCCTGATATCTGGGCAGATTATGTCAAAGCCACATCAGAATCCCAGGACTAGACCCGCTCGTTGTGGCCGGGATGCCTCAGTTTCGATGTTTGTCAGAATGCCATTTGAAGTTGAACGCACCTGAACTTATTCACCTCCAGGTCCCATAGTTTTTTTGGGTAACAAGAAGTGAAATAGAAGGCATTATGAAAAAGTTATTGCTTGGCGCGTTACTGGTTGCCTCCGCCTGTACCACCAAACCGCTTGGGATGTCGGTTCCGACGCAAGCCGGTCACAATCTGCACTCTGCGAAGGTTGCCGTTGTTTCCTGTTCTCAGGAAGCTGACGAGGGCGGCAACAGCGCCGTAATCGGCGGTTATGCAACCAATATCCTGCTTTGGGGCATCATCATCGGGCCTGCGGTCACCGCGCCATTTCAGGACGAGCTGCGTCAACAGGGCGAAATCGATCAGGTTGATCGCTGCCTGCGCGCACGTGGTTTCGAGCGGCGCGAACTGACCGCGGGTGAATCGTTCTGGGTGCGCAACGCCTTCGGTGATGAACGCGAACGGCGGCTGGACCACCTGGTCGGGGGCGGCACTATCGAAACCTACTGAACAGCCAAAAACTAGCGGCGCGCTTTCCAGCTGGCCCAAATCTCTGGAGTGCCGTTGAACGTGTTGATGTCCACCCTGCCCTGAACCCCCGGCACCAGCCCGGTGCCGGTGTATTGCCAAAACCGCCAGACCGTGCGGGGATAGACCTGACGCGGATGGCCCGCGACGGAACGCAACCAGAACTCGGTTTTGGGCAAACGCCCGATATCCGTATCCGCAAAGAAATCCACCGTCGTATAGACGATGGGACGCCGGCCATAATGCCGTTCGAGAATGTCCAGAAAGCGCTGCGCTTCGGCGCGAACGGTTCTGCCATCGGGCCGCAACGTGCAGGTCTTGGAATGCGGCGTCCACTCCATGTCAAGCACATGCGGCAGGTCAGCCCCTTTCGGGACGTTCTGGATGAACCAACGCGCCTGTTCCCGGGCCGATCGGCAGAAATAATAGTAATGATAAGCCCCCCACGGCACGCCCGCCGCCTGAGCACCGCGCCTGTGGTCGTCGAACATCGGATCCGCCACATCGCCGCCTTCGGTTGCTTTCAGAAACGCAAAGCTTACGCCCGAAGCTTTGGCCTTGCGCCAGTCTATCGGTCCCTGCCAGCGCGAGACGTCAAGCCCGTGGATCGGATACAGGCCGGGGTGGCGGCCCTCCCAGTCATGCGGATCGGCGTCACCAAAATCAGGATAGATTACGGACGGTGCTGTCCTGTCCACGCCCGGCGTGGGCTCCACGACCTGCGGTTTCGGGCCGCCGCGCCCGCACGACATAAGCAAAGCGGCTGCAATCGTCAGCATAAGTGCAATTCGCATCATGGGGTCCTGTCTGAAATTTCTGCTCTTTCAATTTCCTTCAGAATGCCTGATCTGAGCGCTGTGGCAACGGTGGGATTTTCGAAAGGCGGATTCCCACTGCTACGCCATACGATTTGTTCTTGATCCCGGCACACAATACCCTTAAACGACCGCAATCCGGTGCCGCATTCTGCGACTCCGGTGTTTTGGTTTGATACTCGGCTAAAAGCCCGGCTTTCTTCGGCGGGGATGTGTCAGATCAAACCAGACCAAAGGAACATTCGATCTGACCTCTGGCGGGCTGTACGCAGGACCCGGTGAAGACCAAGAGCTCTCAGGCCGTGCCCAAACTTCGTGGGCCAACCACGAGCATATAGGAGTACCTGCGATGGATCTTATCGCACAGCTTGAGGCGGAACAGATTGCCGCCCTGGGGAAAGACATCCCCGACTTCAAGGCCGGTGACACCATTCGTGTCGGCTATAAGGTGACCGAAGGGTCGCGCACCCGTGTGCAGAACTACGAAGGCGTCTGCATCGCGCGCAACAACGGCAATGGCATTGCCGGTTCGTTCACCGTTCGCAAGATTTCGTTTGGCGAAGGCGTGGAGCGTGTGTTCCCGCTGTATTCGACCAACATCGACAGCATCACCGTTGTCCGCCGTGGCCGCGTTCGTCGCGCCAAACTGTACTATCTGCGCACCCGCCGCGGTAAATCCGCGCGTATCGCAGAGGTCACGAACTACAAGCCCAAGGCTGGCGCCGAAGCGTAAGGAACGGAAAGATGAAAAAAGACATCCATCCCGATTATCACTTCATCGACGTCAAAATGACCGATGGCACCGTGGTTCAGATGAAATCCACCTGGGGCAGCGAAGGCGACCAGTTGGCTCTGGAAATCGACCCCTCCGTGCACCCTGCATGGACTGGTGGTTCGTCGCGCCTGATGGACGCCGGCGGCCGCGTGTCGAAGTTCAAAAAGAAATACGAAGGTCTGGGCTTCTAAGTCTGACTGGTTTCGATTTCGAAAGGCCGTCCCTTGGGGGCGGCCTTTTTTTTGGAAGCTTCCATGTGTCTTATGGACGCGAAACCGGACTAACCGAACAAGATGCGTTTTGGCAAAGGCCCAGGGATGCTACACTCCGGTTGACCAACGCTCAGCTTCCACGGAGATCCGGACATGCCCCAGTACAATGACATGATCGAGCTTTCAGTCGATGATATGGATCTGATTGAAACGGCATTGCGCGACTCGATCGCTTCGTTGTCACATGCTGCTTCGGGTGAACCAGAGGACAGCAAGACCGACCGGGAAGACACGTTGCGGCGCATTCACGAACTTCTGGGCAAGCTACACGATCAGAAGGTCTTCTTTCGCCCGCAGAAAGGGGTTTACCTCGGCGGTTAGGGGCTTGGTTGTCGCGGATTGCGGGTCAATTCCGCCGCACTGTGCACAGGGGGAACCGGCCCGCGCAACAACATCAGCGCCAGCGTCATTCCGGCCAGTGCCGCAATCGCGGCAACCAACATGGCATTGTCAAAGGCGTTGTCCTGCACATCCCGCAGGGCCTTCGCCAATGTATCTCCCGCAGTCGGATCCATCCCTGAGATCAATTGCTGTATCTGGTTCGGCGTTCCATGTGTCAGCGCATGGGCCAGATCCTCACGCTGGGTTGACCCGGCAGGCAACGCGTCGATCACCTCGGACAGACCTCGGCGTCTGGTAATCGCTTCAGCCAGACCGCCCACCACGGCACCAAGGGTTGCTCCGAAATAGAGACAGGCGTTGATGACCCCAGAACCCTGCCCCACATGCTGCTCGGGCAGCAGGCGCAGGCCCAGACGTGGCAACAGCGAAAAGCAGATGCCCAACCCGACACCGACGATCAGCAGCTTCCACCAGATTTCCGAAAACTGCGTTGTGTTCGCGGTTGTCATCAGCAGCAGGAACCCGCAGGCCATCGCCCCCAGGCCAATGGCGATCGGCCATTGAAAGCTGTAGGGGGCAAGAAAGCGGGGGGCGGTGACCGAGATGACAAACATGCTGAGGCTGAGCGGCATGATCGCCAGACCCGCACCGATGGACGAATACCCAAAAGCATCGGGCGATTGGACGAATGTATTGAAATAGACGAAGAAGCAGAACAGCGTGAATCCGGTAAAGAACATCCCTGCCGCGGCCATCAGATAACGCGGATGGCGAAAGTATCGCAGCTCGATCAACGGGTCGTCGCTGCGGCGGGATACGATGACAAGCGCAATTGTCGACACGGCTGCCACGCCCAGGGGCACCAGTGTCAGGGGCGAAGTCCACCCGCCGCTTTCCCCGTTGCTGAGTGCAAAGGACAATGGCCCGAGGAAAAACAGAATAGCAACGGCCCCCGCATAATCGAACTTTGCCCCGGCAAGACGGGTATCGGGAACGTATCTCCGTTTGCTGACATGCAGCCCGATGGCAAAGGCCACAGCCAGCAGAACCAGGTCGGCTGCAAAAACCGCGCGCCAGCTGACATAATGGCTGAAAGCGCCTCCGACGATGGGCCCGACACCGATCGCCAGACCGACAATCGCCCCCCAGATGCCGGTTACGCTGGCGCGCTGCTCTTCGGGCGTGGCCGCCGTCAACAGTGACAGGGACGTGCCGAACAAAGCAGCCGCGCCCGCGCCTTGCGCACCGCGCCCGATGAGCAGCATGGCCCCGTCCTGCGCCAACAGGGCAAAGGCGGACCCGATTGCAAAGACAATCATGCCGAAAAAGAACACGCCCATCTTGCCGGTAATGTCACCCAGCCGGCTGACGATGCAGACAAGCGTGGCGCTGGTCACGGAATACGTGGCCATCACCCATTGCAAACCTGACGGGGTCAAATCGAATTCGGCCCTGAGATTGGGCAATATGGTGGTCACAGCAGTGGTGTTGAATCCCACGACCATCATGCAGATGGCCGTCATGGCCAGCACCACGCGAGCGCGGGACTGCGGAGAAACACGTGCCGAGCTCTCATCGCCCATAAAACACCTACTGACCAAGATTGTTGACTACAATCATTATCAGTTTAACGATTTCTGGCCCTGCGCATAGGGTTGCGTCAAATCCAGTAAGACAGCGCAACGGGAAGCACCAGCACAGTGCTGAGCGTCGAGACAAGAATGAACCCCGCCACATCCGGCCCGTATTCCGGAACATGCTGGTCGATAAACAGATAAGTCGCCACGGAAGAAGGCATCAGGCAGCACAGGATCAGCGCACCCCGCTGCGTTCCCGTGAAACCAAACAACCAGATCAGAACACTGGCAATTGCAACGGCCATCGCCAGATGCAGGGCCGTCAGCAGAACCGCGCGACCCAGGCTTTTCACACGCAGCGTCGCGAGCGTATGCCCCAGGGTCAGCAGCATGAGCGGGATCGACAATCCACCCAAGATGTCAAAGGACTTTGCGACCGGTTGCGGCAGGCTTTGCCCTGTTGCCATCAGGATCAGGGCGAGGCCCACGGCGTAGATAATCGGGGATGTCGCCAGTTTCCCGGGCGAGAATTCTCCGGCCGGGATCCACATGCCGACGGTAAAGATGCTGATCAGCACAACCACCACGAAAGCCATGGTATAGGCCATACCTGCATCGCCCAGCGCCAGCAAAGTGATTGGCAGGCCGATATTGCCGACATTCCCGTGCATCAACGGCGTCAGAAATGCCCTCACCGGCAAGCGAAGAACCTTGAGCCCGACATACCCCAACACCCCGAAACCGGCCACCGCAAGGGCAGCGGCGGTCATCATGTCAAGAAACGTGCCCACGGCCAGTTTGGTGCTCGACAGATGAGAAATGATCAATGTCGGATAGCCGACTTTTGAGACGATCCCGCCAATGACCTTGTTGTCGAAAGGCGCCTGAATCACGGCAAGAACATAGCCAATACCAGCGCAAATCAGGACAGGCAGAACCACGTTCAAAACATTCAGGAACAGGTGCTCCAAGCAAAAAACTCCTTGCCGAAACCGTTTGTCGACAGTGAATCACAGCCATTGCAATGGCAAGCGCCCTGTGTAAACCGTGCACGGCGTTGGGTTTTCCCGATTAGAGTCTGATATTGCCCGAAAGCGCCGCTTGAGGTTCTTTCCTTCGCCGCCGACACAACATATAGTGGCTGACAACAACGTGTAGTGAAACACGGCGGGACTTGGGAATACAAGCATGGCACATATCATTGTGGTCGGGAACGAAAAGGGTGGCGCAGGCAAATCGACCGTGTCGATGCATGTGGCGACCGCGCTGGCCCGATTGGGACACAAGGTCAGCACATTGGATCTGGACCTGCGTCAGCGCAGTCTGGGGCGATACTTCGAGAACCGCAACAACTTCCTCAAAAGCTCGGACCTGACCCTGCCCAGCCCGCGCCATCACGACCTGCCCGAGATCGATGCCGCAACGTTGAAACCGGGCGAGAACATCTATGACCATCGCCTGTCTGCTGCCGTATCCCAACTGGAAAGCGACAGCGACTTTATTCTGATCGACTGCCCGGGGTCTCACACCCGTCTGAGTCAGGTGGCGCATTCGCTGGCCGACACGCTGATCACCCCGTTGAACGACAGCTTCATTGACTTCGACCTTTTGGCGCGGATCGACTCGAAGGGAGAGAAGATCCTTGGCCCGTCGGTCTATTCCGAAATGGTCTGGAACGCTCGTCAACTGCGGGCACAGGCGGGGCTGAAGCCGATCGACTGGGTCGTTGTCCGCAACCGGGTCGGTACGCAGCGCATGGTCAACAAGGAAAAGATGCAGCGCGCGATCGAGATGCTGTCGCAGCGCATCGGCTTTCGGGTCGCCTCGGGCTTTTCCGAGCGGGTTATCTTCCGCGAACTGTTCCCGCGCGGCCTGACCCTGCTGGACCTGAAGGACATCGGCGTCAAACAGCTGAACATCTCGAACATCGCAGCCCGGCAGGAACTGCGTGACATGATGAAAGAGCTGAACCTGCCGGGTGTGGAGATTGATTTCTGATCAGCTGTCCCGGCGACCGCCATGCCGACAAAGTGAGCTGCGCGGTGGCTGAGCGTCACGCTGCTCGCTCCGGCCTGGCCCGCGAGGCGATGTCTATCTCATGATGTGCAGTACGTTTCGCGTTGGATGCTCGGACTGCATTTCCCGGATCGCCTGGCGAAGGGATCTTCGAGAGCGGGCTTTGTCGGTGGCCGGATGCGGTGAAAGCACGGGCGGTCAGTTGCGGCTGAACTTCGGCGACGTGACGGTCGGGCCCGCCGCCGACACCTCGGCACGGCTCGGGGGCGGCGGCATTCAGAATTCCCGGCTTCGAAGATTTCCTTCGGACAGATGTCGTCAAGCTTCGGCTTGCAGGCCGGCTTTGCGAAGACTGTTCATCAGTTTCCTCTGAAACGAGTCATCCAATTGCCAGATTGACAAAATGTCCCGCGCCTTTGATGCAAAATCTGGCTGTAGCGCCCGCAGTTCCTTCAATGACGCCTGGGCCGCTTCTTGACGCCCCAACTCACCATTCAAGGCAGCCCCCCAAAGATGCGTCCAAAAGAAGTTCGGCATGTCGATCTGATCCAGAATTGTCAGGGCCTGCTGGTGGTTTCCCTGATCGAACTCATAAAAGACACGCGGGAAATGATACCAGTGCGGATGGACCGGGTTCAGGGAGATGGCCCGTTCCACGAAGGTCAGCCCTTCGTCCCATTCGCCACTGAAGGCCAATCTCATTCCGTAATGCGCCAGAACGGCCGTGTCATTCGGGCTCAGATCAATTGCGACCTGACCCGCCTGGCGAAACCCCTGAATATCGCCAAGAACAAAGCGCATGTTGGCCAGCATCAAATGCCCGGCAGCCAAATTTGGATCAATCTCCACAGCCCGACGCGCAGCCGCATCCGCGGCGGCAAAAAGCTCTTGGCGGTCTCCGCCAAGACTAAACCGGACTTGCTGAAGATACAGGTTGGACAGTACTGCCCACGCTTCGGCATAGTCGGGGTTTTGTTCAAGCGCTCTCAGGATACAGGCCTTGATTGCGTGGTGCCGATCAAGATCGATTGTGACCTGGTAGTTGTAGTAACTCAATACGCAGTCAAGGGCATCACGGTTTCCGGGCGGGGTGCGCGCCGCCTTCTTCATCGCGTCTTGCGTAAGAACACCGTATTTACCCGCAAGTTTTCCGATCACATCCTGTATGATCATGTCTTGCGCGCCATAGATGTCGCTGGGTGAGCTGCCAACCTTGTATTCGTGAACCCAGATGTAGCGCTGGCTCTTGAGGTCTATGAGACGGGCAGACAATTCTACCGTGTCGCCCATGTCCATGACACTGCCTTCCAGCGCGAAATCCGCGTCGAACTCTGCGCGCAAAGCGTGTGAATCCGTGCCGCCTTGCGAAAATCTCCGCACACTGCCCAAAGGGAGAACCCAAATATCACGAAACCGGACCAACTCGCTGGTCAGTTGCTGTGTAATGCCATCGGCGAAATAGCTCGGCCCCTCACCCAGAGTGTCGAATGGCAGTACCGCGACCACAGGACCCTGCGGCAACGGTTGAACCGAGAGCTGAGCCGTTCTTGTGGGCGATGCAAAAAAAGAAACCCAGATCAAAGCGCAAAGCATCAAAGCCCCGAAAACAGCCAATCCAGCCCTGAAAAATCGCCGGGGGCCGAAGACGGAAACATGAGGGGGCGCAGGCTGTGCCGGTACTGGTTCCGCCGGAGGGGCAACGCTTTCAAACCTTGGGGCATAGCCCCCCTTGGGAATGGTCAATCGAATGGGATCTGATCGGCCGGGCCCGGCATAGTAGCCGTCGATATCTTGACGCAGTCGCCTGGCTTCAAGCCTGACAATCGGATCAATTTGCTGATCGAAAGTTTCATCCCGGCCGAAAACGGACATGGCGATGGACACGCCTTTGATTTGGTCCGCGCGCCCGGCCAGATACTCATCCACGATATAAGACAGAAACGCGCGGCGCTGGGGTGTGGCGGAGAAATCGTGATGCTTCAGAAGACGGTGCAACTGCGCCCGAATGTCATTTTCCGATATGCCCACCTGAAGAACCCCGGTCCCGCAAAAAGTTACTACAAATCAAACACTCAGAGAGCTTTGGGAACGTTCATACATGGGATTGAACTCGGGTGGCAACATGTTCGCACTTCACTGATCTTTTTCTCAGGTTAGCAGGAACGTGCAGTTTGCCACGCAGGCAGGCGCCGGAGCCTCAAGGAAGTGGCATTTGTGTTCAAAACAGAAACCGTCCCGTGCGGACGGTCTGATTTTCCCTAGTGGTGTGGTTTTATTGCTGCTTCCTTGTCGCTTTCGTTA
The DNA here is from genome assembly GCF_059613405.1 of Ruegeria sp. BHSA118. Taxonomy (NCBI): domain Bacteria; kingdom Pseudomonadati; phylum Pseudomonadota; class Alphaproteobacteria; order Rhodobacterales; family Roseobacteraceae; genus Ruegeria; species Ruegeria sp. BHSA118. Next base: position 23,513 of record NZ_JBXWSM010000006.1, on the reverse strand, counting down.
TTTGCATTCAACTCGACAGGAACCGTTTGAACATGGCACGCCGACATACACTTTTGTTCTCTACCGCACTTTCGATTTTGACGGCTGGTGCCGGGGTCGCGCAGGATCACTTTGACCCCAAGGGCAAGATACCATCGAAATTCACGGTCGAATTTCAGGAGCAGATGCGTGGCTCTTTGCCTTTCGAAGATCAGCGCGATTTTGAAGAAAGCCGCAAGGGTCTGATCGCGGTTCCCGACTATCGCCAGATCAAAACCGAAGACGGCACCGTCGCCTGGGATATCGGCAGCTATGATTTCCTGCTGGAAGAGGGTCAGGAGTTCGACTCGATCCACCCGTCGCTGCAGCGTCAGGCGATCCTGAACATGAACTATGGTCTGTTCGAGATTCTGGACGACAAAATCTATCAGGTCCGCGGTTTCGACCTGTCGAACATCTCGTTCATCCGGGGCGATACCGGCTGGATCATCTTTGATCCGCTGGCTTCGAAAGAAACTGCCGCTGCCGCGTTGAAGCTGTTGAACGACACGGTAGGCGAACTGCCGGTCAAGGCGGTTGTCTATTCGCACTCACATGCCGACCATTACGGCGGTGTCCGTGGTGTCATCACCGATGAAGATGTGGCCAATGGGGTCGAGGTCATCGCACCTGAAGGCTTTATGGAACACGCCGTGTCCGAGAACGTCTATGCCGGCAACGTGATGAACCGCCGTCTGTTCTTCCAATATGGTGTACTGCTGCCGCGCGATCCGCATGGTCATGTGGATCAGTCGATCGGCAAGAACATCTCGGCCGGAACCACCGGCCTGATCGAGCCGACCCGCTATGTCTCGGACGATTATGAAGAGATCACCATCGACGGTGTGCGCATGATCTTCCAGAATACGCCCGGCACCGAAGCCCCTGCCGAGATGAACACCTACTTCCCCGACCTCAAGGCGTTCTGGGCTGCGGAAAACATCACCGGCACAATCCACAACATCTATACCCTGCGCGGCGCGCTGGTCCGCGATGCGCTCAGCTGGTCGAAGCATATCAACGACGCGCTTTATGAGTTCGGGCAGGACGCTGAGTTGATGTTCGCCTCACATTCCTGGCCGCGTTTCGGCAATGATCGCATTCAAGAGGTCATGCGTGCACAGCGCGACACCTACGCCAACCTCAACAACGGAGTGTTGAATCTGGCCAACAAGGGTGTGACCATCAATGAGGTCCATAATGTCTATGAGGTCCCCGAAAGTCTTCGGCAGCAATGGGCCGCGCGCAGCTATCATGGCTCGGTCGAACATAACAGCCGGGCAGTGATCAACCGGTATCTTGGGTATTGGGATGCGAACCCCACCACCTTGACGCCTCTGTCACCCAAGGACAGCGCACCACTGTATGTCGAGATGATGGGCGGTGCCGATCCGATCCTGTCGAAGGGGCAGGACTTGATTGACGCGGGGCAATACTTGCACGCAACCGAGATCCTGAACAAACTGGTCTATGCCGAACCGGAAAATCAGCAAGCCAAGGACCTGCTGGCTGATGCGTTTGAACAGATCGGCTATCAAAAAGAAAGCCCTTCGGTTCGCAACTCGTTCCTTGGTGCCGCTTACGAATTGCGCAACGGCATCCCGCAAGGTGCAACCATCGAAACCACCGGCCCTGACACGATCCGGGCGATGGAAACCTCAATGTGGCTTGATTTCATAGCCATCCGCGTCAACAGCGAAAAAGCGGCGGGTATGGAATTCACGATCAACCTGTCGATTCCGGACCGGGATGAAAACATCGTAGTTGAAATGAGCAACGCCACGCTGACCCACATCGTTGATCGAAAGGTACCCGACGCAGACCTGTCGATCGTCTTGAACAGAGCAGATCTGGAAAAAGTCATGACCGGAGAGAGCAAGCTTGTCGATATGCTGGCGGACGGAACCGCCCAATCCGAGGGCAACACCGATGTTGTGGCGCAATTGGCTTCGACTCTGGACCAGTTTGATCTTGGGTTCGAGTTGATGCCCGGAACCGGAGCCGCGGACCTGACACCGCCAGCCAATGACTTTGCCCAGCCGCCGCTGGCGAACTCAAACGGAGGCTGAGTTCTTCATGGATTGAAACTGGCAAAACCCAAGTCGGCATGGATTCATGGCAGCAGGAAGAAAGCTGGCAAAACCCAAAACCGGCTTGGGTCACCTTTTCCGGCAGATATCAGAATTATGTGAGGTTCTGTCGTTTGTCCCCGGTGCAGCATCGGTGGATCTGGGTTCGAAACAGATACTGGCTCAAATCCACACCATACGCGATTATCCGATCAATCCCGGCGGGTTAAAGGCGTTCCATCGCGTCTTTCAGCTTCGGCACCGCTGTAAGGAATAGCCGCAGTTTCACTTGGTTTCCGATGGCCCGCCGGGGCTGTATACCGTAAACAGCTCTTTCGGTTCATTCACGCCGCGCAGCATGTAACGGCCGACCGAGACAAGCTCTTGCGCGCAGGGCTGTGCAGCGCGGGCGACATCGTCCGAGATCAGGATCCTCTGACCCAAAGACCGGTGCATTCCCGCAATGCGGGCGGCCTGGTTGACAGCCGGGCCGATCACGGTGAAGTCCAGCCGCGTCTCGGACCCGATATTGCCATAGAGAATCTCGCCCGAATGCAAGGCCAGCGTATAGTTGGCCACCGGCAGACCTTGCGCGCGGCGCCTTGCGTTCAGTTCATCCATGCGGGACTGCAACAAGGGCACGGCATCAAGCGCGGCACGGGCGTCTTCGTCGATCTCTCCGACATCGAACATTGCCATCAGCCCGTCACCCATGAATTTCAGGATGTTGCCGCCCTTGTCATGCACCACACCCACGGCGACGGCCAGATAGTCGTTCAGCATGTCGATGATCTCATGCCCCGGCAGGTCTTCGGACAGCGTGGTGAATCCTTCGAGGTCGAAATTCCAGATCACCGCATCGATTTGCTGCAAAGACCCGCGCCGAATTTCACCCGACAGAACCCGGCGACCGGCATCCCGCCCCAGGTAGACCCGCATCAGATCCTTGGCCAGATCCTGGTTCTTGGCGGATTTGAGCGCCAGCCCTAAATGCGGCAGTACAGTTTGTATTCGGTTCAGATCGCTGTCTTCGAATCCGTTCGGCGCGTCGCTGGTCCAGGACATCAGAACACCGTCGCTGACCTTTTTCGTGCCGGAGGGGCGCAGTTGATCGGCCCCTTCATATGACAGGCCCGTGGCATAATAATCGGTCGCTCCGATCTCACGCAGCTCATTCAGCAGGGGAAATCGACTGGGTTCGTTATGATCGACCAGTTTGACCCGGATTTCATTCAGATCATCGTTCAGCAGCGCATAAAGCGGGCTTTGCTGCCAAACTTCGCTGGGCGTTTCCGTGTATTCAAACTTCTCGGATTCACCGCCCGTGCCATTGTACCAGCTGTATCCGGTGCCGCCGTAAACCGGATGCAGGGCCGACTGCGCCGCGTGAAAGCGCATCAACGGAATACCCATATCCACCAATCGGGTACAAAACCCTTCCAACAGCTCTTCCTGCCCGGCGCCCTCCAGCCCCTTGCTGACCAGCCATTCGATCAGAGAATGTGTGAAAACTGAAGCGGAATCTGGCAAGGTCATTTCGTTGTCCGTATCAAGCATGATCCCCATTTGGGGGCGCGCCGCATCAATTGCCATAGGTCAGTCCAAACCGGACAACCTTTGCAGCATCTGACGCAGCAACGCGGCCTCTTCCGGTTTGAACAGTCCCGACAATTTGGCATCATAATTGGCAGCAACGCCGCGCAGGTCACGATACACAGCCTGCCCTGCTGGTGTTAGTGTCAGCCATTCCGCCCGCCGATCCGCTTCGTCCCGTGCACGCTTCAGGTACCGACGCTCTTCCAGTTTGGCGACTGCACGGCTGATTTTTGTTTTGTGCATTCTGGCACGCGCGCCGATTTCCTTGGCAGTCATCTCGCCAAACAGCCCCAGATGGAACAATACCCGCCATTCAGTTCTGAGCATCCCATAGCGGCCCTTGTAAACTGCCTGAAACTCAAGCGAGGCGCGCTCGGCTGCCTGGTTCAGCAGGAAGGGCAGAAAATTTTGCAGGAAAAAGTCATCATTTTTTTCAGATTCGTCTTGTGTCATGCTTGTTAGTTACAAAATCAACTATTAACCGACAAGCAGCAAACGGAGGAAAACGCAATGAATCGTCCGACTGATCCGCACACGCTGACACAGGCTGCGACGCCTGTCGGAACTCATGCAGGCTATATGCCAGGCTTTGGGAACGACTTTGAAACCGAGGCGCTGCCCGAGGCGCTGCCGCAGGGGATGAACAGCCCGCAACGGTGCAACTATGGTCTTTACGGAGAGCAGCTGAGCGGCACGGCTTTTACCGCCAACCCGCCTGAGCGCACCTGGTGCTATCGCATTCGCCCGTCCGTAAAGCATTCGCACCGTTATGAAAAAATCGATCTGCCCTACTGGAAATCGGCCCCCTGCATCGACCCGGATGTGATCAGCCTGGGCCAGTATCGCTGGGATCCCATCCCGCACTCCGATGAAGGTCTGAACTGGATGACGGGTATGCGGACCATGACGACCGCAGGTGACGTGAACACACAGGTCGGAATGGCAAGCCACATCTATCTGGTCACCGAATCCATGGTCGATGACTATTTCTTCTCGGCTGATTCCGAATTGCTGGTTGTGCCTCAGGAAGGGCGCCTGCGATTTGCGACAGAACTGGGAATCATCGATCTGGAGCCCAAGGAAATCGCGATCATTCCACGCGGATTGCTGTACCGGGTCGAGGTTCTGGAAGGCCCTGCGCGCGGCTTTGTCTGCGAGAATTACGGTCAGAAATTTGAACTGCCGGGTCGCGGACCAATCGGGGCCAACTGCATGGCCAATCCGCGCGATTTCAAGGCTCCGGTCGCTGCCTATGAGGATCGTGAAGCCCCGTCGACCGTGACGATCAAATGGTGTGGCCAGTTCCACACCACAAAAATCGGGCACAGCCCCCTGGATGTGGTGGCGTGGCACGGCAATTATGCACCCTACAAATACGATCTGCGCAACTATTGCCCGGTTGGCGCGATCCTGTTTGACCACCCCGACCCGTCGATCTTTACCGTTCTGACGGCTCCTTCCGGCCAGCCCGGTACGGCCAATATCGACTTTGTCCTGTTCCGTGAACGCTGGATGGTGATGGAAGACACGTTCCGCCCCCCGTGGTACCACAAGAACATCATGTCCGAGCTGATGGGAAACATCTACGGCCAGTACGACGCGAAACCGCAGGGCTTTGTTCCCGGCGGCACAAGCCTGCACAACATGATGATCCCGCATGGCCCCGACAGGGAAGCCTTCGATAAGGCGTCATACTCCAACCTGGGGCCGGACAAGCTGGACCAGACAATGTCGTTCATGTTCGAAACCCGCTTCCCGCAGCACCTGACCCCGTTTGCCGCCACCGAAGCGCCGTTGCAGGATGACTACATCGACTGCTGGACATCGCTTGAGAAGAAGTTCGATGGGACACCGGGCAAGAAATGAGCCACCCATTGGTTCAGTTTCATTGCCGTCGTCCTGCCCGCGCTGAATACGCCGGAGTTGAACCGGTTGCCGAACCAACACGCCTCGGCAACCGGTGTGCAGTGACGCCTCGTGCATATGATATGCCACAACCGCAAAGGCTTCGTGCTATTGCTATCGCCGTTCCTAAGCTAAATTCCTTCCGAACCTCTTAGAACATAACAAAATAGGGGCAAGATATGCCTTTAATGACTTCATGGGTGGCGTCGGCCAATGACGCGACACATCCGTTCCCACTGAACAATTTGCCTTACGGTGTCTTCTCGACCGAAGGTGATGATCCCCGCTGTGGTGTGGCCATCGGTGACATGATCCTCGACGTCACCGCCGCCGAAGCCGAGGGGTTGATCACCCTGAGCGATGAGCCGCTGTTCGACATGCCGTTCTGGAACCCCCTCATGGAGGAAGGCCCAGCCGTCTGGGCGGCCCTGCGTGAGCGGCTGATCAGCCTGCTCGCCGAGGGTTCAGATGAACAAGCCAAAGTCGAACCGCTGCTTGTCAAACAAGAAGATGCGGAAATGCATCTGCCCTTTGCGGTCAGCGAATACACCGATTTCTACGCAGGCCGACACCATGCCTTCAACGTGGGCACAATGTTCCGGGGGCCGGAAAACGCTTTGCCGCCGAACTGGCTGCACATTCCTATTGGTTACAACGGCCGCGCATCTTCGGTCGTGGTATCAGGCACGGATATTCGCCGCCCCTGGGGTCAGTTGAAGGCCCCCGATCAGGACTTGCCCGCCTTCCTGCCCAGCCGCCGTTTTGACATCGAGCTTGAGATGGGCGCGATTGTCGGAACGCCCTCGGATGGTCCGATCACCGTGCAGGAAGCGGATGACAATATTTTCGGCTACGTGCTTCTGAATGACTGGTCCGCGCGGGACATCCAGGCATGGGAATATCAGCCGCTGGGCCCGTTTCAGGCCAAGGCAACCGCAACCTCAATCAGCCCCTGGATCGTGACCAAAGCGGCGCTCGAGCCGTTCCGCTGCGACACGCCGCCCCGCGAGTTCGCGCTGCTGGATCACCTCAAGGATTGCGACCCGATGCTCTATGACATCGATCTGGCGATCACCATGGCACCTGCCGGGCAACCCGCCACGACGATTGCCCGGACCAATTACAACCAGATGTATTATTCCGCTGCGCAGCAATTGGCGCACCACACCACATCAGGATGCCCGATGAACACGGGCGACCTGCTGGGATCGGGCACGATCTCGGGGCCGACGAAGGACAGCCGCGGTTCGCTTCTGGAACTCAGTTGGGGCGGCAAGGAACCGATCACGCTGGATACCGGCGAAACCCGCAGCTTCATCGAGGACGGCGATACCCTGATGCTGAAAGGTGCTGCCAGGGGCGATGGCTATACGATCGGCTTCGGCGACTGTGTGGGCAAGCTGCTGCCCGCGATCGAGAACCCCTACGAAAGATGACGCACTGATCTTCATCTTTTCCCAAATACTCCCGCCGGAGGCATCCAACCTCTGCCTTCCGCGCAACCGCAAAAAGGACAAAACCAAGATGGCCAAAGCATTCGCGTCCCAGGGGGACATGTCCGAAAAAAAGATCAGCTTCACCGAAGTGGGCGAAGGGCTCTATGCCTTTACCGCCGAAGGCGACCCGAATTCGGGTGTGATCGTCGGCGACGACAGCGTGATGATTGTCGAGGCGCAGGCGACTCCGCGTCTGGCAAACAAGGTGATCGAATGCGTGCGTTCCGTCACCGACAAACCGATCACGCATGTGGCGCTGACCCATTACCACGCAGTACGTGTTCTGGGCGCAAGCGCATTCGGCGCGCAGCAGATCCTGATGTCGGACATGGCCCGCGCCATGGTGGTTGAACGCGGTCAGGAAGACTGGGACAGCGAGTTCCAGCGCTTCCCGCGCCTGTTCGAAGGGCATGAAAGCATCCCCGGCCTGACCTGGCCCACAACCACCTTCAGCGACACGATGACCGTTTATCTGGGCAATCGCCGGATCGACCTGATGCATCTGGGGCGCGCCCATACCGCCGGTGATATCGTCATCCACGTGCCAGACCAGAACGTGATGTTCACCGGCGACATCGTCGAGTATCACTCGGCCTGCTATTGCGGCGACGGGCATTTCAACGACTGGGGCGACACGCTGGACGAGATCAAGTGGTTCGATGTCGACGCCATCGCACCGGGACGCGGCGACGCGCTGGTTGGCAAGGACATGGTGAATGCGGCCATCGAGAACACCCGCGATTTTGTCGAAAGCACCTACCGCCCGGCAGCCAAGGTTGCGGCGCGCGGCGGGTCCCTGAAAGAGGCCTGGGACGCAGTCCGCGCTGAATGCGATCCGAAATTCGCCGACTACGCAATCTATGAGCACTGCCTGCCGTTCAACGTGGCCCGCGCCTATGACGAAGCGCGCGGCATTGACACGCCCCGCATCTGGACCGCCCAGCGCGACCTCGAGATGTGGGAAGCCCTGCAAGGCTGACGAAAAACGGTCGAGTTTGATCCAGATCGTTTTTTGCGGCGGGATTCGATGAAACCATAATCTAAGACCTCCGGCGCCCGTCGCCGGGGGACAGGACATGCAGCACATCGGTGCATCTGTTTCGGGGGGAGCCCATGAACAAGATCTTTGAAACGCCGCTTTACGGATATGAACGCAGTCCGGATCAGGACAGTCCGACGCCCGTCCGGCACAAGGTCATCGTGATCGGTGCGGGGCCGGTTGGTCTGGCCGCCGCCATTGATCTGGCCCAGCAAGGGGTCGAAGTTGTGGTTCTGGACGAGAATGACAAAGTCAGCTTCGGCAGCCGCGCCATCTGTTTTTCTCAGCGCACGCTGGAAATTGCAGACCGGCTGGGTTGCGGCCAGCGATTGGTCGACAAAGGCGTGCTTTGGGACCGGGGTAAGGTCTTTTTCGACGACCGTCAGGTCTATGATTTCAACCTTCAGCCGGACGAAGGTTATGCCAACCCGGCCTTCATCAACTTGCAGCAATACCATTTTGAAAATTTCTTTGTGGAACGCGTGCGCGAGTTGCAGGCAGAAGGCGCGCCGATTGAAATTCGCGGGCGCAACAAAGTTGATGCAATCGGTACGCACGAAGATCACGTTCGGCTGGAGGTCGAAACCCCCGAAGGCCCTTATTCAATTGAGGCTGAATGGCTGATCGCCTGTGATGGCGCGACATCGCCCACGCGGCGGATGCTGGGCATCGATTTCGAAGGGCGTGTTTTCGAAGACAATTTCCTGATCGCGGACGTGATCATGGATGCCGATTTCCCCTCGGAACGCTGGTTCTGGTTTGACCCTCCGTTCAATCGCGGGCAATCCGCGCTTTTGCACAAACAACCCGACAATGTCTGGCGTATTGACCTGCAACTAGGTTGGGACATCGACAAGGAACGCGAAAAGCGCCCCGAGAATGTGATCCCGCGCCTCAAGGCGATGCTGGGCGATGACGTCGAGTTTCAGCTGGAGTGGGTCTCGATCTATACATTCCAGTGCCGTCGCATGGAAAGCTTCCGCAAGAGCCGTGTTTTGTTTGCGGGTGACAGCGCACACCAGGTCAGCCCCTTTGGCGCGCGCGGTGCCAATTCCGGCCTTCAGGACACCGACAACCTGTGCTGGAAACTGAAGCTGGTTCTGGATGGGAAAGCACCTGAAAGTCTGCTGGACAGCTACAACACCGAACGCGTGTACGGGGCGGACGAGAACATCCTGAATTCCAGCCGGTCGACCGATTTCATCACCCCGAAATCCGAGTTATCGCGGATCCTGCGCGATGCGGTACTGGACCTGAGCGAACATTACGACTTCGCCCGCCCGCTGGTGAATTCGGGCCGCCTGAGCCAGCCCTGCACCTATGACGGATCTTCGCTGAATTCTGCGGACGCGCTGAACGGCCCCGCCGGAACGCGACCGGGTTCGGCCTGTCCCGACGCTCCGCTTGGTGACGAGTTTCTGCTGCCCAAGCTTGCAGGCAAGTTCACGCTTTTGACCATCGATGCAGACGCCCCTGATACCCTGGAAGAAGATGGGATCGAAGTCACGCGACTGGCGCTGTCGGTCAAGGATGATATGACGCTGGCCCTCAAACGCCGCTATCTGGGTGACGCGACCAGCGCAGTCTACCTGATCCGCCCGGACCAGCATGTGGCGGCCCGGCGAGACAGTTACGAAGAAAACACCTTCCGGCACGCGATCCGCAGAGCCTGCGGTAAGGAGTAAGCCCCATGTCAGACCTGATCCTAACCCCGAACATCAAAAACGCCGATGACTTCTATGCCGAACTTCTGGCCGCGCATGAGGGCTTGGAAAAAGCAGACAGCGACGCGCTGAATGCGCGGCTGGTACTGGTGCTGGCCAACCACATCGGTGACAGTGCAGTGCTGACGGACGCCCTTCGCGCTGCCGCTTTGACCGACAGTTGACAGGCTCGGACGTGAGCGACGTCGTCCTTTATGACTATTGGCGATCCTCGGCCAGTTACCGGGTGCGGATCGCCCTGAATCTGGCCGGGATCGCGTATCGCCCGGTTGTTGTCGATCTGGTGAACGGCGCACAAAAGGGCGATGAACATATCGCCCGGAACCCGCAGGGCTTTGTGCCGGTTCTGGATATAGACGGGCTGCGGTTGACGCAGTCGCTGGCCATCCTCGACTATCTGGACCGGACCCGGCAGTTGAACCTTCTGCCCGATGATCCGGCGGAACGCGCGCGTGTTCAGGCGCTGGCTTATGCGATTGCGGTCGACATCCATCCGGTCTGCAACCTGTCCGTTGCGCGCTTTGCCACCACCCTGAGCCAAAACGCCCCCGACATGCCCGGCGACTGGATGCGGCATTTCATCAAACCCGGATTGCAGGCGTTTGAAGCCATGCTGGGGGATTTCGAACAGGCTCCCTACTGTGTTGGGTCAAAGCCCGGTCTCGCCGACCTCTGCCTGATCCCGCAAATCTATAACGCACGCCGGTGGCAGGTTGATCTGTCGGATATGCCCCGTCTGCTGCGGGTTGAAGAGGCCTGCGCCGATCACCCGGCCTTTGTCGCGGCGCATCCCGACGCACATGCGCCGGGTTAACATTGCACAGACCCTGTGTGCATGCGCAGCTAGGTTTTCTTCCTTTTAGGCCTTAGCTTTGAGCCAACAAAGCAGATGAGGTTCCTATGCCCGAGATCACCGGCTATCACGCCCATGTCTATTTCGATGCCGACACGCAGGACACCGCGCAACAGGTCTGCGAAGAGGCGGCCCGCCTGTTCCCTGTTCAAATGGGCCGGATGCACGCCAGAAACGTCGGCCCCCACCCGCGCTGGAGCTGCCAGTTGAGCTTTGCGGCTGATGCCTTCGATCAGGTCACTCCGTGGTTGATGCTGAACCGGCGGGGCCTTACCGTTTTCACTCACCCGGAAACCGGCGACCATCTGGCCGATCATCGCGATCGCGCGATTTGGATGGGTGAAATGCTGGATCTGGACCTGTCGATCTTTGACACGCTTCAGCCCAGCGCCCGCGCCTGATCCCGCAAAACGAATTTCTGCACCTTGCCGGTTGAAGTCTTCGGCAGGGTACCAAACACCACGGTCTTGGGCGCTTTGAAATGGGCCATGTTGTCCCGGCAAAAGGCAATCAGCTCTGCCTCGGTCGCGGTTGAATCAGGCTTCAGCTCGACAAAGGCACAGGGGGTTTCGCCCCATTTCTCGTCTGGCCGGGCCACAACCGCCGCTTCCATAACCGCCGGGTGTTTGTAGAGGATGCCTTCGACCTCGACGGAGGAGATGTTCTCGCCGCCTGAAATGATGATGTCCTTGGACCGGTCTTTGAGCGCGATATAGCCGTCCGGATGCATGACGCCCAAATCGCCGGATGCAAACCAGCCGCCCTTGAAGGCCCCATCGGTGGCATCAGGGTTCTTGAGATACCCTTTCATCACCACATTGCCCTGCATAAAGATCTCACCCATGGTTTCGCCGTCCGCGGGCACGGGTTCCATCGTTTCGGGATCGGCCACCATCAGGCCAGACAGCGCGGTATACCGCACGCCCTGCCTTACTTTCAGGGCAGCACGGTCTTCGGGCCCTTTGCTGTTCCATTCGTCTTTCCATGCGCAGACAACCGAAGGCCCATAGGTTTCGGTCAGGCCATAGACATGCGTGACCTCGACACCCATCGCCTCCATCGCTTCGATCACGGCCGCAGGCGGCGGGGCACCTGCCGTCATCACCTTGATCTGATGGTCAAAGTCTTTCAGTTCATCCGGCGCGTGGGCCAGCATGTTCAAAACGATGGGAGCGCCACAGAAATGGGTGACCTTCTCGTCGCGGAATGCCGCATAGATCGGCTCGGCGCGCACGGCGCGCAGACAGACGGACACGCCCGCATTGGCTGCCATGGCCCAGGGGAAGCACCAGCCATTGCAGTGAAACATCGGCAAGGTCCACAGATAGATCGAATGCTTGGGCATATCCCAGTCCAGCAAATCCGATTGTGCATTCAGGGTGGCGCCGCGGTGGTGATAAACCACGCCCTTGGGATTGCCCGTTGTGCCAGACGTATAGTTCAGCGTGATCGCGTCCCATTCATCCTCGGGCAGTGACCAGTCAAAACCCGGGTCTCCCTCTGAAATCAGGGCGTCATATGTCAGACTGCCAAGCCTTTCACCGCCTTCAAAGCTGGGATCCTCGATGTCGATTACCAGAATATCATGATCAACCTGCTCCAGCGCCTCTTTCACGACGCCGGAAAACTCGGGGTCAACCAACAACGCCTTGGTTTCGGCGTGGTTCAGGATGAAAGCGACTATCGGAGCATCCAGACGCGTGTTGATGGCGTTCAATACGGCACCGGCCATGGGCACACCAAAATGCGCTTCGTACATTTCGGGGATGTTTGCGGCGATAATTGATACGGTATCACCCTTTCCGATACCCCGCGCATTCAGGGCACCTGCCAGCAGGCGGCATCGGGCATAGGTTTCAGCCCAGGTATAACGCCGCTTGCCATAAACGACCGACGGGTAATCGGGATAAACCTGCGCCGTGCGCTCAATGAACGAGAGGGGCGACAAGGGTGTGTAATTCGCCCGGCATTTGTCCAAATGACGCTCATAGATATTGGTCGCTGCCAACTGCTGATCCTCCCTGCACTCGGTTTGCGCGACTTGAGCACAAACTTGGTGCTCTGACAAATCCGTAGTATTACGGTACCCTTATTGACTGGCAATACGGGATGGTGCGATCTGGCCCTACTTAGATCCGGCCATTCGCGGTGATCTGAAGTATCTTAAACATATGCCGGGGCACGCCATTTCCGCACCCCGTGCACCGCACCTCACTGAAAGGACTTGTCATGGACGGCACGTTCAACGAAAACGATCTTTCCCGCGTGGTCGAAGCCGACCGCGCCCATATCTGGCACCATCTGATTCAGCATAAACCCTTTGAAACCAATGATCCCCGCATCATTGTCGAAGGCAAAGGCATGCGCGTCTGGGACCAGAAAGGCAAAGAGCATCTGGATGCGGTTTCCGGCGGCGTCTGGACTGTCAACGTCGGTTATGGCCGCGAATCGATTTGCAAGGCCGTTTACGACCAGCTGATGAAACTGTGCTATTTCGCCAATACCGCAGGCTCGATCCCCGGTTCCATCTTCGCGGAAAAACTGATCGACAAGATGCCCGGCATGAGCCGCGTGTACTACACCAACTCGGGCTCTGAAGCGAACGAGAAGGCGTTCAAGATGGTGCGCCAGATCGCGCACAAGAAGTACGGCGGCAAGAAAACCAAGATCCTGTATCGCGACCGCGACTATCACGGCTCGACTCTGGCGACGATGTCGGCTGGCGGTCAGGACGAGCGCACCGCACAATACGGACCGTTCGCACCTGATTTCGTGCGCGTGCCCCACTGCATGGAATATCGCAAGCACGAGCTGGACGGCGCCCCCGAAGAGAACTTTGGCGAATGGGCCGCAGATCAGATCGAACAGGTCATCCTGCGCGAAGGCCCCGACACCGTCGGCGCGCTGTGCCTTGAGCCAGTGACCGCAGGTGGCGGCGTGATCGAAGCGCCCGAAGGTTACTGGCAGCGCGTGCAGGAGATCTGCAAGAAATACGACGTGCTGCTTCATATCGACGAGGTTGTCTGCGGCGTGGGCCGCACCGGCACATGGTTCGGTTATCAGCAATACGGCATCAAGCCGGATTTCGTGACCATGGCCAAGGGCGTGGCCTCGGGCTATGCTGCGATTGCTTGCATGGTCACCACCGAGGAAGTCTTTGACATGTTCAAGGATGATGCCTCGGACCCGATGAGCTATTTCCGCGACATCTCGACCTTTGGTGGATGCACTGCCGGTCCGGCGGCTGCGATCGAAAACATGCGCATCATCGAGGATGAAAACCTGCTGGGCAATTGCGCGGCCATGGGTGACCGCATGATGGGCAACCTTCAGGCGCTGATGGAAAAGCACAAGGTCATCGGCGATGTGCGCGGCAAGGGCCTGTTCCTGGGTGCCGAGCTGGTCGCAGACCGTGGTTCTAAAGAACCTGTGGACGAGAAACTGGCGCAGGCGGTTGTGGCCGACTGTATGAACCAGGGCGTGATCATCGGCGTAACAAACCGCTCGATCCCAAGCCGCAACAACACGCTGTGCTTCTCGCCCGCCCTGATCGCGACAGCAGATGACATCGACCAGATCACCGACGCGGTCGATGGCGCGCTGGGGCGTGTATTCGGGTAAGTTACCTTAACGGAACCTATGAAAACCGGCGCTAAAATGCGCCGGTTTTTGTCGCTCGCGTGGCATCTATGCGGGCTTTCCTGCCATTCGTCTAATTTCTCAGACTTCTGAGAATTCGTTGATAGAACGCGCCATGTGCATCTTCAGCCGCAGGTTCTGCGATCCACTCCCAATCCAAATCCAGTGTTCCGGCCGGGACTAGTTGCCGCGCGATCTCGGCCGGTGTGGTTTCATCGCTGGTTCCGTTCTCCCAATCGTGAAAAGCCGATGAGTATCGAACGACCGCCCCGCTGGTCGGCAAATCGAGCGAACCTCCCTCGGCAAAAAACGTCGACCCGTCACCCATTTCTTCCCCTATGAGCTTGAGCCTAGGTCCCAAACGATGTTTGAGGATGGCGACAAAAACTATCGCAGCGGAGAACGTGAATTTATCGACAAGCACAACAACCTGCCTGCTTGCGTTTTCAGAGATGGCATCAATCAAGGGCATCGTTTTAAGAAAGTCGCCACCGGTGTTTCCGCGAATGTCAATCAAGAGTGTTTTTTCCGAGCAAACGCTTACTTGTTCTGCTGCACCTGAGATGGCTTTCGGCAACGCACCTTCGCCTGGATCGAAAAAACTGGGCAACAATATCGAAAGCCCGAGTCCCCGCCAGTCCTGAGTCTCCACAAGTCTCTCGGGTGTCCAAGCCGGATCAGCCCGGCCATGCTCGTTTCGCGGGTAGAGCGTTGATGCAGGAACCGTATGACCGTTTTCCACTTTGAATTCGGATATCTGACCGTTCTCGTCTTGCACGCGATACTCGGTCGTTTCGTCTTTTGAGGAAAAACCGAGACGAGCCAAAGCATAGGGCCAAACGAGAAGAATCGATCCGATTACCCGTTTCCTTTGGCGCGTTCCCGCCAGAAATGTTTCTGAGGCGGCTTCGATTTGGCTTAACGGTGTGCCGTTGACTGCAACCAGCTTTCCTCGGGGCGCAGTTGTTTCTAGTGCCGCGCCAACTAACTGGAAGGCGGTTCCGATGCTCACGAACCTCAGCGGGAGCACCGAGATGGCATCGTTCGGAATCAGCCGTGTGTGCCCGTTGTCGGGAAGTGCCAGTAGGCGCATTGTTGAAAACAGAAAGGCCTCTTTAAGACCCTCTGAAGCGTATCTTCGGGTATCACGAATGCAACTGTCTATCGCCGTCTGTTCGATCCGTCGAAAGCTGGGATCGCGTGGCAAGGCAGTTTCTAAAACTTGCTCAAAGTCTTGTGTCAGCGACATAGTTTACGGTGCGCACAACTGCTGGACGATGTCCAGACTGCGCTCAACACCGACGTCCATTCTATGGAAAACAAAAAAGCCGCCCCAACCGGGACGGCCTTTCTTTCACTGTCTCTTTTCAGAGGATCAGGCAGTCAGAGCGGCCTGAGCTTTGGCGACGATCGCGCCGAACGCTTCCGGTTCGTGCACGGCCAGGTCGGCCAGAACTTTGCGGTCCACTTCGATACCGGCCAGGTTCAGGCCGTTGATGAAGCGGGAATATGTCAGTGCCTCGTCATGCGAACGCACAGCAGCGTTGATACGCTGGATCCACAGCGCGCGGAAGTTGCGCTTGCGGTTCTTGCGGTCGCGGGTTGCATACTGGTTGGCCTTGTCGACGGCCTGACGGGCAACCTTGAAGGTGCTCTTGCGGCGGCCATAGTAACCTTTGGCAGCCTTGATGACCTTCTTGTGACGGGCGTGAGTTACGGTTCCACCTTTAACGCGGGACATCTCTTAATCTCCTCTTAGCGGTCGTAGGGCATGTAGCCCTTGACGATCTTGGCGTCGGGGGCGGACAGGGTGGTGTTGCCACGGGCGTCGCGGATGAATTTCTTGGTCCGCTTGATCATGCCGTGCCGTTTGCCGGCCTGGCCAGCAAGGACCTTACCGGTCGCAGTCACCTTGAAGCGCTTTTTGGCGCTCGACTTGGTCTTCATCTTAGGCATTTCCGTCTCCTTTTTTCGGGTTCGGTTTCAGACGCGACTCGGCATGCCATCTCGGCCGGTCACGCGATCAGAAGCGCCGTTTACGCAAGTTCGGTCATACTGGCAAGGGGGTTTGGATCAGATTCTGCGCTTTTTGCCGGCTGATCGGGCACTGGGGCGACATAGGCCGCCCCAGTGATTGGGTTTAGTGTTCGAATTTCCGGATTTCACCGGTTTTCAGGCGCTCGGAATACGAGGCCAGTTCCTGACGCACCACTTTCATCAGGAAGTAGAGCGCAAAGACGTTGACCACCGCCATAGCAAAGATCGCCGCATCCGAGAAGTCGATGACCGGGCCAAGGTTGGCTGCGGCGCCGATGACGACGAAGATGCAGAAGATGACCTTGAAGATCAGCTCTTTGGTGTGGCCTTCGCCGAACAGGTAGGTCCAGGCTTTGAGACCATAATAGGACCAGCTGATCATCGTCGAGAAGGCAAACAGGATCACCGCAACCGCCAGGATATACGGGAAGAAACTGAACGCGCTGCCGAAGGCGGCAGAGGTCAGGCTGACACCCGAGTTGCCGTCAACAGTGGCAATCGCCGTACCGGTCTCATTCAGCATGTAGTTTCCGGTTTCCGGATCGATGATCAATTGCTGGGTGATGATGATGACCAGAGCGGTCATTGTGCAGATCACCACGGTGTCGATGAACGGTTCCAGCAAGGAAACGAAGCCTTCGGTGATCGGTTCCTTGGTCCGAACTGCCGAGTGCGCAATCGCTGCCGAGCCAACACCCGCTTCGTTCGAAAACGCCGCACGTTTGAAACCCTGGATCAGCGCCCCGACCATGCCGCCTGCAACCCCCAGACCGGTGAAGGCGCCGGCGAAGATCTGACCAAAGGCCCAGCCGATCATATCCGCATTCATCAAGATGATGACCAATGCCGTCAGAACGTAGAGAATGCCCATGAACGGTACGACCTTTTCAGTCACCCGTGCGATAGACTTCAGGCCGCCAACGATGACCATGAAAACAACCGCTGCGAAGACCAACCCGGTAATCCAACCCGGATAGTCACCTACGATGCCCGCGATCTGCTGATGCGCCTGATTGGCCTGGAACATGTTGCCCCCACCCAGCGCGCCAAGGATACAGAAGATCGAGAACAAAACCGCAAGGATCTTGCCACCCGGCAAGCCCAGTTCGTTGAACCCTTTGGACATATAGTACATCGGGCCACCCGAAACGGTGCCGTCTTCGTACTCGTTGCGGTATTTCACGCCCAGCGTACATTCGGTGAATTTCGACGCCATCCCCAGAAGACCGGCCAGGATCATCCAGAAGGTTGCGCCCGGTCCGCCGATGCCGACGGCGACGGCGACACCCGCGATATTCCCCAGACCGACTGTACCGGACAGCGCCGTGGCCAGAGCCTGAAAATGGCTGACCTCGCCTGCATCATTGGGGTCGGAATAGTCACCTTTGACAAGACTGATTGCGTGGCCGAAGAACCGCATCTGCACAAAAGCAAAATACAGCGTGAAGACCGTCGCAGCGATCACCAGCCACATCACGATCCACGGGAAGCTGGTCCCGGGGAATGGTGCGAAGATGAAGCTGACGAATGGGCCGGTCAGTTCGGCGAAAGTCTGGTTGATTTTTTCATCAAGCCCCGGAGCTTCTTGTGCAACGGCAGGGCTGGCGACAATGGCGGCTGCCATCGAGGCGCCGAGTTGTTTGAGCATTCTCATTTTGTCCCTCCCTTCAGTTCACAACCGTGACCGGAACTTCGGCATGCATCACAAGGTTCTGGGTCGAGCTGCCGAAGATACGTTTCTTGATCCCGTCCGCCGAAGACCGGCCAACAACGATCTGCGAACCGCCCATTCCCGTTGTGATGGCGTTCAAGGTCTCGGCCACATCGCCATGGCGAACAACACCCTGCGCTTGAAAACCAGCCTCTCTGAGGGCCTCAACGGCAGGTGTCACGATACGCGACGTTGCCAGATCAATCTCTTCCTCCCTTCGCTTGTGACGCTGTGCGTTTTCTTCCGGTGTCTGAAAGGTGTAAGGGGACCATTCGATCACATAAGCAACCACCAGTTCACACGACCCGATCAACTTTGCCAAATCCTTGGCAAAGGCAATCACGCGCTCACCGGCCTCTGTCCCGTCGAGTCCTATGACAATCTTTGTTGTCATGTCGTTCCTCCATTATTTTTCATTTGGCCGAGGCCCGTGCCCCCGGCAGGGCAGCCGGAACTTGGAACTTTCAATAAGACCGCCCTTTGATAAGTATCAGGAATTTTCACTAGGGATTGGGGATTTTTTTGGTCTATATTCAGTGGAAATTGTCGTTCCACACTAAAAAAACAGGAAGATTTACTGATTAGTAGAGAATTGGACAATATCGATCAACGCATCCTGCACGAGCTTGAGGCCAATGGCCGGCTCTCAATAGTTGAGCTTGCGGCGCGCGTTAACCTTACAAACACGCCCTGTTCCGAGCGTGTGAAACGGTTGGAAAAGAACGGCTATATCAAGGGCTACAGCGCCATCGTCGACAAAGAGAGAATGGGGCTGGCCCTTCTGACTGTCGTTCAGGTATCGCTGACCGCAACGGCCGAACAATCCCTGGAAAAATTCAACGAGGCCGTACGCGATGTGCCGGAAATCGAAAGCTGCCTGATGGTGGCAGGGTCGTTCGATTACCTGCTGACTGTCCGCACCCGCGATATCGCGCATTTCCGGATGATACTGGGCGAGAAAATCAACAAGCTGCCCGGGATTCACCAAACCAGCTCTTTCACGGTCATGGAGGCCGTGAAAGAGCCCGTTGGCCAACGGGTGTCCGGGCTTTGATACCCGTTCTGATTATTCGGGATCCGTGCTGTAGATCAGTCGCTCATCACAAGGCGCCACGCGCAGAATGTTGGTGGTACCCGGTACGTTGAACGGCACCCCGGCGGTGACAACGATCTGGTCGGTTTCAGTTGCAAAGCCCCCTGCCCTTGCGGCGCGCGCTGCGTTTACAACCGCGCTTTTGAACCGTTCAAGCTCGGGCGTCATGACGCAGTTGCAACCCCAGCTCAGGCAGAGTCTGCGCGCCGTTCCCATCAGCGATGTCATCGCGATAATCGGAACACCGGGACGTTCGCGCGCGGTCAATGCGGCTGTCGTGCCACTTTGCGTAAAGCAGCAGATCGCCTTGATATCGGTTTTCTCGGCTATTTCACGCGCGGCGGCAACGATCCCGTCCGCAACGGTGGTTCCTTTGGCGGTACGCGAGGCCGCGATGATCTGCGTATATGTCGGGTCGGCTTCGACTTCGATGGCCACCTTGTTCATCGTCTGCACCGCTTCGATGGGATAGGCACCGGCTGCCGATTCCGCGCTGAGCATGATGGCATCGGTGCCTTCGTAGATCGCGGTCGCAACATCCGACACTTCGGCACGGGTCGGCATCGGGCTTTCGATCATGCTTTCCAGCATCTGTGTGGCGACGATGACGGGCTTGGCTGCCCCGCGGCATTTACGGACCAGTCGTTTCTGGATCGGCGGCACGGCAGACACGGGCAGTTCCACACCCAGGTCGCCGCGTGCCACCATGATCCCGTCCGACGCATCAAGGATGTCGTCAAACGCCTCAACTGCCGCAGGTTTTTCTATCTTGGACAGGATCGCTGCGCGGCCATCCGCAAGCGCGCGAGCCTCGAAAACGTCCTTGGCGCGCTGCACGAAGCTTAGCGCCAACCAGTCCACGCCCAGTTGGCAGACAAACTCCAGATCATCTCGGTCCTTGGCCGACAAAGCCGCCAGCGGCAACACCACATCAGGAACGTTGACGCCCTTGCGGTTCGAGATCGTACCACCCACCTCGACCGTGCAATTTGCAAAATCCTGCCCGCAGTCCTGAACGATCAGTCGGATCTTGCCGTCATTCACCAGCAGACGCGCACCCGGCTCAAGCGCCGCAAAAATCTCGGGATGCGGCAGGCAGACCCGGTTGATGTCGCCCGCCGCAGGGTCGAGGTCGAGACGGAAAGACGCACCTTCTTCCAGCTCCTCGGCCTCATTCGCAAAGACACCAACGCGAAGCTTGGGGCCCTGAAGGTCGGCAAGAATGGCAATCGGGCTGTCCAGATCCTTTTCCACCTGCCGAATGATCTTGTGCCGTTCGCGGATCTCATCATGGCTGCCATGGCTCATGTTCAGACGAAAGACATCCGCGCCAGCCTCGTGCAGGGCACGAATCGTGTCATAGTCATTTGACGCTGGCCCCAGCGTCGCCACGATTTTCACATTTCTCAGGCGTCGCATTGGCATAGACCTCCTTACGTCATCTCAAGTTTGCAGATCAGCTTTCGCAAAATGTTACCGCAAACATCATTTCGATGCTTATTGCGCAATTCCCTTTCCAAAGCAACTGCCCTACACCTGCGGCAAACAAGATGACAGGCTCATGACATACAACCCGTTTTTCGTCCACGGTGCGGATCGCCCGTCTCGCTGGCTGATTACATGCGACCATGCAACCAACACTGTTCCCCCAGACGTAAATGGCGGCGACCTCGGTCTGCCGCGCGAGGATATGGAACGCCACATCGCCTATGATGTGGGCGCTTATGAGGTGTCGAAACACTTGGGCGAGATCCTGAACGCGCCGGTGATTGCCGCCAACTTCTCGCGGTTGGTCATCGACCCAAACCGGGGTGAAGACGATCCCACGCTGTTGATGAAGCTCTATGACGGGTCAATCATCCCCGGAAATCGCCATGCAGATGAAGACGAACGCGAGCGCCGCCTGAATATGTGCTACCGCCCTTACCACGAGGCATTGGCACGAATGGCGGCCCTGCCCCATGCGGTGATCGTTTCGATGCATTCCTTCACCCGCCAGCTGCGCGGTCGTGAGCCGCGCCCATGGCATATTGGCGTGCTGCACACCTTGGACGAGCGGTTCTCTGGCCCGCTGATCGAAAGGCTTCGCGCCGAGGATGATCTGTGCGTTGGCGTCAACGAGCCGTATACCGGAATATTGCCGGGGGATGCGATTGACAAACATTGTACCGCGTTCGGACGCCCCAACGCACTGATCGAGCTGCGCAACGACTTGATCGCAGACCATACGGGGCAAAGGGAATGGGCCGAGAGATTGGCTCCGATCCTGCAAGATGCATTGGCAGCAAGCGACCTTTGACCGCAAGTCTTTCGCGTGCTTTGCCGCGCATCTCGCTGTTGTGAGCAAGGCCTTCATTCCCCATATAAACTGGGAAAGGGGGTCATCATGACACAAGAGTTTTTGACAACGTTTTTTGGTTGGATGGCCGTGCTCAATATCGCGGTGCTTCTTTTTACCACCCTGATGGTTCTGCTTTTGCAGGATTGGATTGCCGGCATTCACGGCAGGATGTTTCGGATGGAACGCCCCGATGTGAAACGCGCCTATTTCAGGTATCTTGCGAACTACAAAATCCTGACGCTGGTTTTCTGCATCGTGCCGTGGCTGGCCTTGAAACTGATTTGAAAAGGCGCGTAGGTGCGTCCGTTTCTTGTAACGGGTCGACTGGATTGTTAGGTCAGAAGCAACTCAATCGCCATCCGGAGCCAGATCATGGACAAGCAAACCGAAATTGAACTTCAGGCTGCCGCTTTTCGCCGGTTGCAAAAGCACCTGATGGAAGACCGCACGGACGTTCAGAACATCGACATGATGAACCTCGCCGGGTTTTGTCGCAACTGCCTGTCGCGCTGGTTTCAGGAAGCGGCAAACGAAAAGGGAATCGAACTGGGCAAGGATGAAGCGCGTGAGATTTTCTACGGCATGACGATGGATGAATGGAAATCGAAATATCAAACCGAGGCCAGCCCCGAGAAACAGGCCGCCTTCAAGGTTGCGTTCGAAGAAAACGTCGGCACGAAGGACTGACAGCGCAGAGCTCATGAGATGGGCCCCAAGTTTCCTCCACGTGGCGGGGAGCTCTTGGGTTTTGTTTGATGGCCTTACGCGGCCATTTTGTCGATCGTCCTTTTCTCAGCAAATTCTCTTGGCGTCAGGTTTCCGAGCGCCGAATGTGGTCTGTTGGTTTTGTAGTCCTCCTGCCATTCTTCCTAGGTTGATCTGGCTTTGGCCAACGCGCTGAATTGCGTTTCATTCAGGCAGTCGTCGCGCAGCTTGCCGTTGAAGCTTTCGATGAATACGGTCTGGGTTGGTTTTCCCGGCGCTTTGTAAGGCCAGTCGATTCCGGCGCCCTGGATCCACCGCAGGATGGCCATGCTGGTGAACTCTATGCCCAAGTGGCAGAAGGTTGGGTATCAGAGCAATGGCAGAGCGAGCGACGAACTGCACGAGCTGCTGGATCGAGTTGTTGTCTCATACGATCATGATGCGAAGAACCATGTCTTGGATATGCAGGGCAATCTGATCGCCATGCTTAGAAAAGCAAAACCCGCCGATGAGGCGGGCCTTGATTCCGACGGCTGTTCGCTAAAGTTGGTTGCGGGAGTAGGATTTGAACCTACGACCTTCAGGTTATGAGCCTGACGAGCTACCGGGCTGCTCCATCCCGCGACATTTTGCGTTGGCCTATCGCTTACGCTGCTTGAGGCCTAGCGTTGGTCTACCGCCTATTCGGCTACTTGAGACCGGGTAGTGTTCTTTTCATCGTGTTAGAGAGGGGGGATTTTACTAGGTTTGGCGGTGACCTACTCTCCCGGGGCTTAAGCCCAAGTACCATTGGCGCGGCAGTGCTTAACTTCCGGGTTCGGGATGGGACCGGGTGTTTCACTTGCGCTATGACCACCAAACCGAGGAAAATCCCCGTCGCGGCTTTTGCGGAGCAAAAGCGCGACGCGCAGGAGGCAGCGTATTCGCGAAGCGGATGCGCGGTCCTGCACGGTTGTGCTTTCAATCAACAGTGTCGCTTGGCGCGACACAGCTATCCAATTCAAGGTGTATGTTTTTGATTTGTCTTTCTGTTACTGGATCAAATCAAGCCTATCGGGCGATTAGTACCGGTCAACTGAACGCATTGCTGCGCTTACATCTCCGGCCTATTGACGTGGTGGTCTTCCACGGCCCTCAGGGAGACCTTGTTTTGAGGGGGGCTTCCCGCTTAGATGCCTTCAGCGGTTATCCTGTCCGATCATAGCTACCCAGCACTGCCGTTGGCACGACAACTGGTCCACCAGTGGATCGTTCACCCCGGTCCTCTCGTACTAGGGGCAACTCCTC